>JANOUF010000053.1:0-4606 GCA_031416685.1 Bdellovibrionales bacterium | reverse complement strand
TGATTTCCTGCTCTAAACCAGCCGAGTCGTGGTCTTGCTCGGCGAAGGCAACCATACTTCCACCAACGGAAGATTCTTGAAGTGTGAGTTTACCTTTTAAGCGTGAGATTGATCCGACTTCGCAATCAATGAGCGTTAAGTGGCCCTTAACGATATCGATCGATTCAATCTTTGCGTTTCGGATTACGATTTTGCCTGCTTTTAGTTTGTGGATTGAACCAAGGCTCGCACGCGTTGAACCAACTTTGACTCCGTTGATTTCAATGTGGCCGGCTTTAATTTTCTGAATATCATCTTCGTCGTCTTGATCTTCGATGCTTCCGATTTGGCGAGCTTCAAGACAAACTTTGCCACCCTTCATTTTACCGATATGGCCAATTTTATCTGATACGACGGTGATGTGGCCGGCTTTTAGGAAATCGATATTCTCAATTTCATTGGCCAGGATCGTGATGTGTCCACCTTTTACTTTGTGGATGTTACCGATCGAATCAGACGTAATTGAAATTTGACCACCTTTTAGATGAACGATTTCATCAATCGCGGATCCAGCAACGATTTGACCTGTTGAGCGTTCACAGTGAGTCGATACAACCGAATTATCTGGTGGGTCTTCGCCTGGAGTTCCGCCATCGCCATTATCACCAGGCGTGGTGGAATTAGGATGCGGAGTGTGGTTTGGAGGCTTGATGACAACGTTTCCGCCTGGCGGAGTTGTGCCAGTGTCTGGCGGAGTGTTGTCATTTGGTGGCGTGCCACTATCAATATTAGGAGGTGTGTTGTCGACGACGTCTTTGCCCGGAGGAGTTGAGTCGTTACCGCCGCCGTTATCATGGTCATCGCCATCGTCGTGAGGATTTCCGCCTGGAGGATTAACTACAACAACAGGAGGATTTCCACCGCCAGAATTATCGCCCGGATCTGACGCGTCTGGATCATTGCCTTCTGGGCCAGTTCCTCCTGGAGGAGTCACGACTACGTCGCCACCTGGAGGAGTGACTATATCAATATTGCCATCATCGGTATCGACTGCAGCTGGTGGTGATACGGGAGAGCCTAAGCCTTGAACCGATCCATCGCCCATGGCTGTGAAGCTCACACGCGAGCAGTTCTGATATCCGCCTATGACCATCAATGTGGAGGTAAAAATAGCGAGAAGTTTTTTAGCCTTCATTGTCTTTAGCGTCGCGAGTTTCATACGAGTTATCCCCTTAGAAGTCAGTGACTTCTAAGGACCTTAATACGCAAGACTTAGGCCATTTAATGCAAAGTAGAATAGAGATGAGCGTGAAAAGTTGTAGGAGGCTAACAGTTTTGCATAGCAGTTTAACAGCCCAAATTACGGCGCTGTTTCAGAGTGAGACGAGCGCTTCCACGTGAGGAAAGTATGATTGGCTTTCTCGAGAGCGGCAAAGCCCTGCTTTTCTCTTTCGAATGCGCGCGCGGCAATTGCTTTATCGTTTGCAACGAGTGCTTCGAGGTGAAGTTCCCAAGCTTCGATCCAAGCGCGAGATGTCAATTTGAGTTCGTTAACGGCTTCACTGCGCTTATCAACGAAAGGCTCAAGAGCGATGAGGTCTTTTTCAAACGCGCGAAGTTTTGGCAACTGTATGTTTTGAATCTGTGACACAACTTGCGCGGTGGTGACCTCGCCCTTTTTTTGTTGAGCACGTAAATGATCATGTCCTTTAGCGAGCGGAAGAACGGATTGAATTAGTTGAGCCAGTTTTTCTGAATTGTCTGGAGCACGAGGGACAAACGGAATCGCGAGATAGAACGCGGCTGACACGATTGCGATAACTAATGTCGGGCGAGCGTAGCGCATCCACCATGGTGCACCGTTAAATCCTTGCGGTGGCGCGCACAATACACTAAATAGCGCGCCTGCGAGAGCACTGGCAACGAACAAGGCAATATCTTTTGCAGTTTGCGGGCCAGACTGTGCATGGGCTGCGAGCAAAATCAAAAATCCAAAAACCAAAACTCCTCGATCAGTAGCCTCGTTAGCATCTGAGTTTCTCAACGACAAAAGGAACGCTGCTGAAAAAAGTCCGATGGCGCTTGCGTGCGCACCGACAAACGCCACGTCATGTTGAAGCGATACGGCGAGGAGAGAAGTCAGTATGTGAGTTGCAAGTGCTACGCATAGAAAAGTAATTGTTCCTAGGAACTCACTAATGACACGACCGGCTTTCCACACAAGAAGCATATTTATGAATAAGTGCAGAAAACTTGAGTGTACGAATGCAGAACTGAATAAGCGCCACCATTCGCCGTGAGTCGTTTTCGGTGCGTAGTTGGATCCCCACTTGATGAGATCAATCGTGCTCGGCTGAATTCCGCCGCCGCTTGTAATCATCAGAGCGCCGAATCCAAGTGCCATCAGCACGAGGAAAATGCGAATCTCTGGATAGTTGCTTTCATCGTCAGGTATGTAGCGCGCATGAATTCCGGCTTCCACTTCCGCTTTTTCTTTTGCAAGTTGCGCGACCAATTTTGGCGGAGGCGCTTGCGGTGGCAAGGCTTGAGGTGGAACTGCGGGAGCTGGAGCTGTCGGTCGATGAGTTATGATTGGCGTCGGTGTTGGCGTATCCTCAACAGGTGGCGCGAAAAGGTTGAAATCAGAGCCTGAAGCGAGCTCATCTTCTGAGTCTGCTTTCGCGGGAGTATCGCTGGGCATTTTCAATGACGTGACGACAACCGGCTTCGGTTTCGGTCTAGCAATGACGGCAGTAGCATCGTCTTCAAATTTTGGGGCAGAGGGAGCGCTGTATCGACCGAGACAAAGCGTACTCGTGCCTAAGACGACGATGTCGCCCGGAAAAATTCGCACCGCTTTTCCAGCTTCGATTTTTTTTCCGTTGATGACGACGCCGTTTCGAGAATTTAAATCTTCCAAGTAAACATCGCCGTTAATGACCATGACTTTCGCGTGCTTACTGCTCATTCGAATATCGAGAGGGAAGCGAATCTCGCCATGCGCGCGCCCGAGGATTGAACCATCCGCTATCGGATAACTCTGCCCCGTGCCTTCATCTGTAAAAAAGAATCCGCTTGGTGCGGTGTTGACTGCTTCCATCGACTCATTAAATCGGCGTAGCTATTGAGGAACTTGATCGAACTCAGACTGAAGTCGAGTACTGATTTAATAGTACGTTTCAAGACCGATGGCGCCGCCTAGTCCAGTGGTTGTCGTAGAGGTCGAATCCGCACTTACCGAGCTATATTCCAAGATCAAATCACCACGTAAGGCCGTCGAGTGACCGAAGATGAACCACTTGGCATAAGGTCCAGCTCCAAAACCTAGAATTGTGCTCGAGTCAGAACTTGTGCGGCCAGAAACAGTTGTTTCCACGGAAATTTGCCCAACGGTTGCGCGTGCACCGAGTCCGTAAATAGTTGCGGTACCGAAAGTGTTCGGCGTGAAGTTGTAATCAAAAAAACCGCCGACTGCGATTGTGCGAGCTTTGCTATCCGAGTCGGTTACATACCCGATGCTCATCAGTGGCCCATACTCGTGTTGTCCTGTGTTCCAACCGAATTTTCCATCGACGGAAAATTGCATTCCGCTTTCGCTCGTTGTGCGAGTGGCTGTTTTTCTTGACGTCGATCCAATAAAAAGATCCATAGAGCCACCGAGAACGCGCGCGCGAGATCCCGTGTCTTCATTGGCATCTGCAACGTCGCCAGATTGCTCGGGGTCAATCGTGTAGCGTTGGCCTTTTTCAAGCGTTATGCCTTTGGGCAATTCAATAACCGCTTTGTTGTTTTTCACTTTTACGACTTTGAACGACTGAGCGTGGGAGACTGATGAAACAAGAAGTATGAGTGCGAAAAATTTTGCTTTCATGTCCCCATCCTAACGCCATGCCATGCCTAAGTCTCGACGCATTGTCTAACTCGGGAGTGTTGCAAGAAAGACTCAAGGGTCATCCTTGGGTGCTCTATCATGTCGATTTAAGGGCAAAAAAAGCCTGACAAACCCCTCTCCTTCAGGTCAAAATTGCTCCATATCGTTAGATTTAACAAACTAGAGGAGTCTCGAAATGTTTCAAGTTTCTAAGCCGCTCGTGTTGGCTGCAGTTGGATTGTTGGTGGTGTCTGCTTGTACGAAAACAGCGAAGCTTGATAACGATCAGCAAAAAGCAAGCTACGCAATCGGGCAACAAATCGGTTCGAACATGAAATCGCAATCAGTCGACGTCGACGTTGATGCACTTTCTGCTGGTCTTACGGACGCGATCAAAGGAAAAGAAGCGCGCTTGAAGCCGGAAGAAATGCAAGCGGCGATGGGCAAGCTCCAAGAAGCAAGCATGAAGAAGCACCAAGAAAGCGGCGAGAAAAATACGGCTGAAGGCAAAGCGTATTTGGAAAAAAACAAAGCAAACGCAAACATCAAATCAACAGCTTCAGGTCTTCAATACGAAGTTGTTAAAGATGCAAGTGGCGCAAAACCTAAAGCAACTGATGTTGTTTCGGTTCACTACACAGGTACTCTGATCAACGGCACGAAGTTCGATAGCTCGGTTGATCGCGGTCAGCCTGCTGAGTTCCCACTTAACGGTGTGATTCCGGGTTGGACAGAGGGTCTTCAGTTGATGTCAGT
>JANOUF010000052.1:0-18455 GCA_031416685.1 Bdellovibrionales bacterium | reverse complement strand
CGCTTTGCCGCGCAAGTTCGGTTACACAATTCTGAATTCGGAATACTGTAACTGTATTCCGAATTCTGTATTTTCGAACTGCGGAGTGATAAGCTCCGCAGACAATAAAAAGACAAAGTTAGAGTTTTTTAAGTCGAGCATTCGCTCGCACAAGCGGTTGGTTTTTCAACCCATGCATATATAAGGACGCGCACAAAAAAAGCGTCCCGAGTTTTTGAGACGGCGCTCTCTTCTGAATCCCAGAAAAGTTAGATGCGCCAGAGCATTTGCTCACTAGCGGTTAAATCCGCGCGTGCATTTTTTAATTTTTCGCGAAGCCTCCAATTTATTTTTGGTGGTTTTGTGCAGAGGAGTGTTTCGTGCAGTCAGTCGTTCAATCATTTGATGAACTCAATCTTCCGTGGCCTTTAAAGCAGGCTCTCACAAAGATGAATTTCAACACGCCAACGCCAATTCAGGCGCAGGCAATCCCCATCGTATTCGAAGGCAAAGACCTAATCGGATGCGCACAAACTGGTACTGGCAAAACGGCAGCGTTTTCAATCCCAGCTGTGAAACATTTAATTGAAAATCCAGATTCAACAGTTCTGGTTTTGGTTCCAACTCGCGAACTGGCAGAACAAGTTTACTCTGTTCTTAAACAACTTACCGTTTCCGCACCAATTAAAATGGCCTGCGTAATCGGCGGTACAGGAATGCGCTCACAAACTATGGCGCTTCGCCATGGCGCGCGCGTTGTAGTTGCGACTCCAGGTCGTTTGATCGATCACTTGGGTCAAGGAAATGCTCGTCTCGGTAACGTTAGCTACTTGGTTCTTGATGAAGCCGATCGCATGCTCGATATGGGTTTTGCAAGCCAGCTTGAACAAGTTCTCAAGCATTTACCAAAAAAGCGTCAGACACTTTTGTTCTCAGCGACACTGCCGCCGAATATTTTGGCTCTCGGCAAAAAGTTCTTAACTGATCCAGCTCGAGTTTCAGTCGGTGATGCGAATCAAGCGGCACCTTTGATTGAACAAAAAGTTGTTGCGGTTGAACAGCCAGGCAAGAACGACAAGCTTCTTGATGTTATTAATGAGCGCAAAGGTGCAATCCTGATTTTCGCTAAAACGAAATCTCGTACTGAACGTATTGCGAAGTACTTACAGAGCTACGGCGTTGAGTGCGACCGCATTCATGGTGATCGCTCGCAAGCACAACGTCAGAAGGCAATCGAAGGACTCAGGAAAAATACAATTCGAGTTCTTGTTGCGACTGACATCGCATCACGGGGCATCGACGTTTCGCACATCGAGCATGTTGTGAACTACGATCTTCCAATGGATCCAGAAGATTACATTCACCGTATCGGGCGTACAGGACGAAACGGAAAAACTGGTGAAGCGTTGTCGTTTGTAACTCGCGAAGACCGCGCGATGTGGCAGTCGATCATTCGCTTGCTCACGAAAAAAGATGCGAAAAGCTCAGTTCCTGCATATCCAGGCGGTGGCGGTGGTCATCAGTCTGCAGCTCCTCATACTGATCGTCCTCGTCGTGGCGCTTCTGGGCCGCAAGGTTTCAGAGGCCGCCCGAGTGGTGGTGGACAAAGAAGAGACTTCAACCGTGGTGGCGCCCGTAACGAAAGACCTGACGATAGCAGATCGGCACGTTTCGACGCTCTTAAAGAGGAACGTGGTGAGCGCCCACAACGTGAAGAGCGCAGCCCGCGCCCTGATCAACGTTGGGGAAAGCCTCGCACTGACGAGCGTTCAGGTCATCAATCTGAACGGCCGCAACAGAGCGAACAACGTGGTGGTGAAAGACCGCAACGTGGGTTCAGCGGTCGCGCAGACAGTCGACCGGAGCGAACAGACAAACGATCAACCACTTCTCACGGGGAAAAGCGCGCTGACAGACGCGATGACCGTGCGCCGGGTGGTGACCGCCCAAAGTCTCTAGTAGGGAAACCCGCTTCAAACGGGCGCCCGTTCGGTAAACGAAAAGACTTTGGTGGTTTCAAATCGAGACAAGCTCCGAGTTCATACTGATTAATGTATGAACAGGTGTTGCTTAATCATGATCGAACTCGTGATTAAGCAGCTCCGACATGGAACACCGTTTGTAGCTGTTTAAGCTCGGTGGGGTTCTCAAAATACGTTCTATTTATCTGTGTTTTAGTTTCCGTGGCTGTGCAAGCAGCTGCGGCAGATAGCATTAACAGAACCGCGCAGGTCTTTGATGCTCCCGATTCGAGCGATGGTAACGATCCCTTCTACTATCTTGAGTTCCTAAATAAATCCGCCAGTCAAAAAGTTTTCTATCAGTTCTTCCAACAAGACGGCCGAAGCGTCGGAAGATTTTGTGCGCTCGACTCGAACAACAGGCCTTTCGAATGCGTTGGAATAGTTCCTGATGAAAACAGCCGGACATGCAAAACTGTTCGTTACGATGCTGGGCTCCATACGCCAACGTCTGCCAAATTCGACATTAAAGATGTCGCACGCCAAAACCATTTTCGAAAAGAAGATGTGACTTGGGCGAAGTCAGCATTCAAAAACTTTAGCCCCATCTCTCGCGGTGCGGTCACGGAAATGAGTCTGCCTGGAACGCCAGTTTCATATGTTGCCGGTGAAAACTTGGAATCAGCATTATCCGGAAAAACCTATGTCCAGTTTCATGCCACACGTGCCTGCAATATCTTTTTCCAGCCAGGCGGAGTGATCACCAGGTATGTAAACGCTCGCGAACGTGCACTTAAAAAAACCCAGCCGGTTGACCGGTTTGCGCTAGAGAAAAAAATTGATGAAGCCATCGCCAAAGAAGCGCAATTGAAACGCGCAACCAGTTCAGGTGGCGGGGCACTCCTGAAAGCAAAGTAAGTAGTCAAAGACAGCGATTGTAGACAATGATTTACATTGCGCACTGGCGCGGTTAAACGTGTCCTCAATGCAATTAAAAGATCTCGATTTTCAATTCCCAGAATCATTGGTCGCAACTGAGCGAGCAGCGCGAAGTCGTGTCATGTGGGTTGCGGACAATAAACCTTCCGAGATTTCGCTCGAACAATTGATTGAACAGTTTCAGCCAGGCGACGTTCTGGTTATTAACGATACAAAAGTTTTAAAGCGGAGAGTTTTCTCAGAAGCCGGTCTTGAAATTTTATTTTTGAAACCGGCATCTGAGCTTGAGTGGGAGGTTCTTTGCCCATCGAGTCGCTGGAAGCAGAACACAAAGCAAACTCTTCCGGGAGGCATTGAGCTTGAACTAATTGCTCGCGGAAAGCCGCAAACAGTAAGATCAAGCAAGCCTTTAGCAGAAGAATTTTTCCAAAAATATGGTGAGCTGCCACTTCCTCCTTACATTCAAAAGGCACGTAACGAACGCCACAATACCGATCTCGATTCGAATCAATATCAAACGGCATGGGCTGAGCAGCCTGGCAGTCTTGCAGCGCCAACAGCAAGTTTGCATTTCAACACAGACCACTTAAGGCAGCTCGATGAGCGCGGTGTGGAAATCGTGAGACTCACTTTGCATGTAGGCCTCGGTACATTTTTACCGATCGTTACTGAAAATCTCAATGAACATGTCATGCATGCTGAGCAGGTCGAAATTCCTGCAGGGACTTGGCAGGCTGTTCAAAATGCGAGATCCGCAGGAAATTGTGTATGGGCACTTGGAACGACTGTCACGCGGAGCCTTGAATCGGCTGCTCGCGGGATTTTACCGATTGATCCGCGAAGTCCTGGTGGCTATTTCGGCGAAACCAGCTTATTTATTCGGCCGGGATTTGAGTTTCGAAGTGTCGATCGATTGCTGACAAATTTTCATCAGCCGCAATCCACACTTCTTGCGTTAGTCGGCGCATTTGCTGGTTTGCAAAATGTTAAAGATGCTTACCATTGGGCAATCGAACGGAAGTTCCGACTGTTTTCATACGGTGATCTAACCGCATGGGCGCCAAAAAATATTAAGTAGGATAGATGCAACCGCAACTAGAACATTTTAAAGTTGAAGCCGAAGACGGAAACGCTCGTGCTGCCACTCTTAAAACTGCGCACGGCGAAGTGCAAACTCCTGTTTTTATGGCGGTCGGTACGAAAGCTACCGTCAAAGCGATGACGCCCGAAGAACTCACAGGCATTGGTTGTCAAATTCTCCTCGGAAACACATATCATCTGCACGTGCGCCCGGGCGAAAAGACAATTCAAAAACTCGGCGGCCTCCACAAATTTATGAATTGGAATAAGCCGATCCTAACTGATAGCGGCGGTTTTCAAGTTTTCTCTCTCTCCGATATCGCGAAAGTGACTGAGGAAGGCGTTCACTTCCGCTCCCACATCGATGGCTCGAAACTTTTCATTTCACCCGAAGTCTCAATGCAGATTCAGATGGATTTAGGTTCCGACATCATCATGGCGTTTGATGAGTGCTTAAAGTATCCAGCCACACGCGAACAAATTGAAGCATCGATGGCATTAACGCTGCGCTGGCTTGAGCGTTCGGCAAAAGCAATGACACGAAAAGAGTCGATGCTTTTTGGAATCGTGCAGGGTGGCCTTGAACTTGATCTTCGTTTCAAGAGTCTTGAGCAAATCACTAGCGTCGACTTGCCTGGCTATGCTCTCGGTGGTTTCTCGATCGGTGAGCCGATTGAGAATATGCATCGCTTGGTAAAAGAAGTTGGACCTGCGATGCCCAAAAATAAGCCTCGGTATCTCATGGGGGTTGGTACCCCACTCGATCTCATCTTATGCGTCGACGCCGGTATCGATATGTTCGATTGCGTGATGCCAACCCGTGTGGCGCGCAATGGCACACTTTATACGTGGCAGGGAAAAGTGAGTATCAAGCGGACTGAGTACCGTGAAGATCCAGGGCCACTTGATCCTGAATGCAGCTGCTATACGTGCACCAATTATTCTAAGGCCTACCTACGTCACCTATTTATGAGTGATGAAATTTTAGGCTCGCGCCTGAATACGATCCACAATTTGCATTTCTACTTCGAGCTGATGGCGAAAGCTCGCCAAGCGATCAAAGAAAAACGCTGGGCTGAGTACCGCGACTACTGTTTGACACGCTTCATAAAGAGCCCCGAGCTCGTCTAAACAAAACCCGCCTTAAACATTGCATCTCACTACAAAAAATGGAAACTTCTAAGCTTCCAAAGTCACTGGTATCTGTAGGTTTTTTCGGGGAGGAAGAGATGTCACCAAACACGCCACCGGCGTGGATGCAGTTTGCTCCATTTATTTTCATGATGGTTGTTATGTACTTCTTGATGATTCGTCCGCAAGTCAAACGTCAGAAGACGCATCAACAATTTGTCACTGCACTCAAACGCGGTGATCAAGTGCTCACGGCAAGTGGCATTTTTGGTCGCGTCGAAGGCATTACGGATCAGTTCATCACACTCGAGGTAGCCGACGGTGTGCGAATCAAAATTCTCAAAACACAAATTGCAGGACCTGCGTCAGTTGTTGGTGCGGAGGCACGATCATGATTAAGAGTTTACGTTTACGCTGGGCGATCATCGCCGCAGTTTTTCTTATTTCCGTTATTTGGGCTGTCCCAAACTTCATCGACACGACAAAGAATTGGTGGCCATCGTCTGCGCGCATGACGAAGGGTCTTGATATTCAAGGCGGTTCGCATCTTGTACTTCGCGTTGATACCGATGCGGTTTTCAAACAAGAATCTGAAAAGTCAGTCGGTGCATTCAAGAAGTTAATGGGCGAAAACAAACTCAGCTACACGAATGTCGAAGTGAATGAACCGCTCGTTGGTGGTTTAAAAATCACTTATCCAGATTCAGGCGCCCGTGAAAAAGGCGAAGCATGGATCAGCGAATATTGGGCGAATACATATCAAACGGTCGACTCCTCGGGTACGACGACGACAGTTCGATACCCAGAAGTTTACCTCAATCAGCAGCGCGAGCGGATGCTTGAGCAAGCGATTGAAACAATTCGTAACCGTATCGATGAATTCGGTGTTTCTGAACCGAGCATTGCGCCTCAGGGTACTGACCGTATTCTCGTGCAGCTTCCTGGTATCCAAGATGCAGCGACAGCAAAAGAGTTAATCAACAGAACAGCTCGTCTCGATTTCATGATCTTAAGCCAAGAAAAATCGCGTGATGAGCTTCAGGCGTTAATTACGGAAGTCGAAGTCGCTGGAAATTTCACACTCGAAAACATGAAGTACAGCGAGTATATCGATAAACTCAACGAAGCTCTTAAAGGTAAAATTCCCGCAAGCACCATTGTCTATTTTGAAAAAGATGAGAGTGCCGCAACGATGGAAGCCGGTCGCATCCCTTATCTTCTCAGACTCGATCAGGCTGTGGGGGGCGATAAGCTCGTCAATGCTTTTGTGACATCTGGAGAATTCGGACGTCCTGAAGTTGCTTTCAGTTTCGACGGTGAGGGCACGCGCCTATTTGCCGATTTGACAACGACGAACGAAAAACAACAAATGGCGATCGTTCTCGATAAGGTCATTAAGTCGGCTCCGGTGATTCAAACGCCGATTACGCAAGGTAACGGTCGAATTACTCTTGGTAGTACGGGCGATCCGAATAAGACGTTTAAAGAAGCAAACTTGATTGCCTTAACCCTTCGGGCGGGTGCGCTACCAGCGCCGCTTGAACAATTAGAAGAACGCACAGTTGGGCCTAGCCTTGGTTCAGATGCAATTCGCCAGGGCGCAATCGCATCCTATGCCGCGTGCATTGCGGTTTTTGCTTTCATCATCATGTTCTATCGGGGCTTCGGCGTGGTAGCGGCACTTTGCTTGACGTTCAACATTCTTATCGTGGTGGCAGTCTTAAGCGCACTTCGTGCGACGCTCACACTTCCTGGTATCGCCGGCATGGCGCTTACACTCGGAATGGCGGTCGACGCGAACGTGATCATTTACGAACGCGTGAAAGAAGAACTCAATCGCGGCCTTACTTTGATGGCGGCGATTCGTGAAGGTTATGACCGCGCATTTTCTTCGATCTTCGATGCAAACTTAACGACCGTTATTGTTTGCTTGATCCTCATGTATTACGGAACGGGCCCGATTCGTGGCTTCGCTGTAACACTGACATGCGGTCTCGCTGCGTCTATGTTTACGAGCATCTTCTTTACACGAGCGGTGTTTGACCTCTTGGTCGGCCGATGGAAATGGAACTTGAACGTGGGATGGGGTCGCTAATGGCAACAATTACGAAAGATAAAAAATCTCGCGATTACGGCGGTCGATTCGATTTCTTCGCACTAGCACCGCTCATGGGTGGTCTTTCGCTTTTGGCGATGATTGTTTCACTCGGTTTGATTTTCGGAAAAGGTCTTAACTACGGAGTCGACTTCGCTGGCGGCACTGAAATGCAGGTGAAGTTCGCGCAACGTGTGGATACGCAAGACCTTGAAAAAATCGTAACGGGTGTCGGTTTCTCAAACGCAACTGTCCAGACGATCGGAACTGAGAACGAATATTTAATTCGTGCAGGTTCAGTTCAAGCTGCCACCGAGCGTGAGTCGAACAACCAGTTAACTGCAATGATTGAAAAGCTTCGGGTATCTTTAACTGAAAAGTTTCAACTTCCGGCCGATGGCATTCGCCGTGTTGATACAGTCGGACCGCAAGTCGGAAATGAACTTAAGCGAAACGGTTTGTTGGCTGCGTTCTACAGCTTTCTCGTTATCCTGATCTACGTAGCAATGCGTTTTGATTACAAGTACGCGCCGGGTGCGGTGATCTGCCTTGTGCACGATTGTCTCTTAACTCTTGGCGTGTTCGCGCTTTTAGGTCGTGAAGTGAACGTTCAGATCATGGCAGCGGTGTTAACTCTAATCGGTTACTCGCTCAACGATACGATCGTAACGTTTGACCGTATTCGTGAGACGATTCCGCAATACCGCGATAAAGGCCTTCGCTTTGTCATCAACAAGGCGATTAACGATATGTTGGGACGTACAATTCTAACGGCGTTTACGACCTTACTCGCAGTTTTGGGTCTGTTGTTCTTCGGTGGCGGCGTTATCGCCGACATCGCTTTTACTCTCACTATCGGTATCATTGTTGGTGCGTACTCTTCGATCTACGTAGCGGCGCCGCTGATCATGGTAATGGAAAAATTAAAACCGACAGGCGGAGCCAAAGCGACTTGATAGAAAACTGCCAACACCTCAGTTGATGAGGTAGAATTGGTTTATGCAGTCCACCCACAGCGTGATTTGGAAACTTAGAGGGCTGACAGATTCGAAAACCGCGTCGGGAAAAATGCCGACAAGGATGCAGACGTCAGAAAAAGTTCCGGCGTCTATGCCAAAGTTAATTTGGCAGATTCTTTCTGGTCGCGGATTCGAGGATGAAGAGTCGATTAAAGCATGGCTGAGTCCCAGCCTTCGCGATCTCAAAGATCCGTATACTTTAAAGGAAATGGATAAAGCCGTTGATCGGCTGGTTCTCGCTTTTGAAAAAGGCGAGAAGATTGCCATTTACTGCGATTACGATCTCGATGGAACGAGCGCGTGCGCGATGCTCAATACCGCATTCGAGCGTTTTGGTTTCAAGAATTACGTTTTGTATCAACCAAAACGGCTCGCCGAAGGTTACGGCCTCCATAAAGCTGCAATTCAAAAACTGAAAGATAGCGGCGTCACTTTGATACTCACCGCTGATCTCGGAATTACCGCTATCGACGAAGTCGAATTCGCAAAAACTCTTGGTGTTGAAATGATCATTACGGATCATCACTTACCAAAAGAAAAACTTCCGCAAGCCGTTGCTGTTGTTAATCCAAATCGTGGTAATTGCGAAAGCGGACTTGGGCATCTATGTGGCACTGGCGTCGCATTTTATCTAATTTTGGCTTTGCGCCGGGTGCTGCTTGAAAAAGGCCACACGACCGACGCATTTGATCCGAAGATTCTTCTCGATTGTTTTGCAATTGGTACGTTGACCGACATGGTTCCGCTTATTGATGAGAATCGAATTTTGGTGAAGCATGGTTTGCTCGCACTTGCGCAAACGCAGCGTCCAGGATTACGCGCGCTTCTTCAGGCATTAAATCTCTGGGGAAATCCGCTCACGAGTAGTGATGTCGCAATTCGCTTTGCGCCGAAACTTAACGCACTTTCGAGAATGGAAACGGGCATTCAGCCGCTTGATATTTATCTCGCAAAAGATCCGGTCGAAGCTGAACGTTTAGTTGCTGAAGTTCTCGCTACCCAACAAATGCGCCAAGCATCTCAGCGTGGGGCTGAAACGGAAGCGCTTGAAAAATTAAAAATTAACAAGCCGCGAGCTGCGGCGTTTGTTTGGTCGACGAATTTCCACCGTGGCGTTGTTGGGCTTGTCGCGACTCGCATTGCGCAAGACCTCGGTTTCCCAGCTTTCGTTGGGTCGCAAGATTTAAGCGGCAGGATCGTTGGTTCAGCTCGTATGCCGGAAGGCTTTGGGTTTAATCTTCTTGATGCGCTTGAAGCGAATCAGCACCTTCTTAAGCAGTTTGGCGGTCACGCGATGGCGTGCGGGTTTGAGCTCGACGTGGAAAATGCGGAAAGCTTAGCAGCGGGCCTAGACAGCTGGTTTAGCGAGAAAATCAAAGAGGCAAAGCCGTCTGAATGGGTTTACGACTGCGAATGCGAGCTTGATGATATTAATCCGCTGTTTATGCAGTGGTATGAGCATTTAAGTCCGTTCGGAGTGCAATTTGAGTCTCCGGTTCTCCTTCTAAAGGGCGTTAACGTACTGAATGCACAGGCTTTAAAAGGTGGTCACCTACGACTTACTTTGGGCTCGAGCATGGCGCAATCAAGAGGGGCTATCTGGTTTTCACCTGCAAAGCCCTTTAATGAATCTGATTCGATTCCGACGCCGAGTTCACGCATGGATATGCTGGTCGAACCACAATGGAATTATTTTAACGGGCGGAAGCAATTACAGCTTCTTGTTCACGACGCCCGCTTAACTTGAGAAATTCTCGTCATCCGTGGTAAGGGTTACTCCAGAAAAATGAGCAGAAAGTATTCAAATTTCGGGGGTTTACGTGAGAGGCGAGCAAGTGAAAAAATCGCTTAAAAAATCCAAACTAGTAGCGGATCTCGATGCGAGCCTTCTCAGCCTCAAGCATACGATCTCAAACAATGTGAAAAGCGTTTCTGCATCTGTACCGAGCCGAGATCTTCTCACTGAAATCGGGATGAACGTTCTGCGCCGGGCGCAAGATGTTCGCGACTCACTCGTTAAGAGCGTTTTTCAAAAATCAAAACGTAAGCGTAAGGTTTCGGTAAAAGCAGCTAAAGCGGCAGCACCGAATTTTTCTTCTAAGAAAACAAAAACATCAGCATCAAAGCGAAAGCCTACGGCTAAGAAGAGTTCGACGAGAAAACAGACTAAGAAGAAGTGAAACGTTCGGTAGTTCTTCTTTCTTCTGGTCTCGACTCGAGCGTGAATCTTTACGAAGCACGTTTACGCTCGGAAATCGTTGCTGCTGTGACATTTGATTACGGTCAGCGAGCGGCGGGCCGGGAGATCGAGAACGCGAGACGGCAGTGTGATCACCTTGGGATTCGCCACATCATTGTACCGCTTCCGTTTTTTAAAGAGTTCACGGAAACGTCTCTAGTAAACCGTGCAAGTGAGATTCCGACGAAGAGTGAAGTCGGAATCGACGATATGAAAAAGTCCGCAGCGACAGCGGTTCGTGTGTGGGTCCCTAACCGAAACGGCATCATGCTAAGCATTGCGGCCGGTTATGCTGAGGGTTTAAAGGCGGATTGGATTATTCCTGGGTTTAATATTGAAGAAGCTGCTACTTTTCCCGATAACACTGACGAATTTTTAAAGGCGACTACACATGCATTCAAATTCTCGACTGCAAATCACATTGAAGCCATCTGCTTTACAACCGCGCTGGACAAGACCGCAATCGTTAGGCGTGGGACCGAGCTCGGCGTCCGTTTCGATCTCATCTGGCCGTGTTACTTTGGAAATGAAACACTTTGTGGCCAATGCGAATCTTGCCAACGGTACACGCGTGCGCGCGCAGACGCTGGACGCGGCTAATGAAAATCCACTGGATTGAAAAACCCTTTGCCTATGACGGCACTCAGCTTCAATCGCTGTTTGCTTATCTAGGCTACGGCTTGCTAGGCGATTCGATTATCGCTTGGCAGGGACCATGTGAAGTTTCGTTTGAGCATATGGTCGACGGCGAGGATCTCCGTGATCAGAGTGCTATCCGCGGAAGCGATATGCTTCATTTTATCGTTGAGACTTTCGGCCGCGATCTTTTCGCAGGCGTAGGTCTTCAGCGACTTCTCGCTTCTCTCGGAGCGGATTTACTTCGTGAGTCGGTGAGCGAAGATCTTCGCGGTTCGGTTCGCCGCGATGGCGACGATATTTTTGTTGGCCAACGTAAATTCAGCATCAGCATTGCAACTGTGAGCCCAACGTCATGTTTGATTCATTTCGCAGTCAATGTTTCGAACGAAGGAACGCCTGTTCCAACCGCCGCACTTGGCGAATTCAAAATCCCAGCTCGCGATTTCGCACACAAATTGATGGAGCGATTCGCAGCCGAATACAAATCGATCTGTGATGTCACTATGAAAGTGAAATGGGTTAAGTGAGCAACCTAACAATTCAGCGGCGCCGCTGAATTGCGAAGGTGCTAACGGAAGATCCGCGCCGGCGCGGGTGGATTATTCGCCTAAATTCAACTTGGTTTGGCCGAATTAAAATTTCTTGGCGTTGCTAAGAAACGTTGTGCTTTCACGTGACACCTGCTGATCCGACAAACCGTGCTTAGAACGAATCCCTTAAGGGTAAAGTGACGAATTTCGGCTCCGCTTTTGAAGCCATTTCCTCTCTCAAAATTGCGATTTCAGAATCTATCAATACCGTGCACTATTGCCAATGCAGTCGAAGCTGCAGGTGAGAAAAACATGGGAAAGACATCAATGTTTAAGTTAGTTGGAATCTTGCTCGTTGTATCGGGCTGCGGTTCAACCATGACTCCGAATCAGGTGCGCACCAATATTCGCCACACGGATGCGTTGGCCGAGGAAGAATTTACGGTCGACAACGAGGAGTCTGCGTACGTAACGAGTTCGGCCGAACAGACCGGTATTGATGCATCCGAGACTAATGTTGATCCGACATTAAAGGGCGAACTTCACTTAGGTTCAGAGATCCCTCAACATAAGCCGAGTGCTCAGCTTGTTGCGAAGTTTGATGCGCAAAAATTGAAGATCACTCCTACTCTTTTGCAGCACGCGCTCTCAGAAATGGAACGCGTAAAATCGCTGATCACGAACAAACGCTTTTTTGCGATCGTCGATTTTTCGCTACCGTCTTCTGAAAAACGTTTTTGGTTAATTGATGCGAATAGCGGAAAGCTCGTCTTCCGATCATTCGTTTCCCATGGGCGAGGCTCAGGCAGCCGAATGCACGCAACAAAATTTAGTAACGTTGTCGGATCGAAAGCAAGTTCGCTTGGATCGTACATTGCGACGACCCCGTATCGCGGAGATCACGGGCCGGCGTTAAGAATGATCGGTCTTTCTTCGACAAATTCAAATGCGGCAAAACGAAATATTGTGATCCATGGAGCGTCGTACGTTCCGATTATCGATGAGGTCGTAACTAAATTAGCTGGTGTTGGAAGAAGCGAAGGCTGCTTTGCTTTCGGCTTTGATAAAACTGCACAAGTTGTGGCTGCACTTAACGGCGGTGGATTCATTTACGCCGGCCTCAGCCGCGGATTAAAACCGGCTAAAGCTCCTAAGCCTACGAAAGCGACTAAAGTTAATGTCGCTAAAAAATAGCTTAAATTGAAACGACTTCTTTGATTTCAGGAATCTCGTTGCGAAGGCGATTTTCAATGCCTTCTTTAAGCGTGATCGTAGACGACGGGCAGCCTGCACACGAGCCTTGCATCATCAGATAAACGATATTGTTTTCGTACTTGTGAAAAATGATGTCGCCGCCGTCTAGGGCGACTGCAGGACGAATCTCATCGTTTAAAATCTTTTTGATATGCTGAACGACAGGCGTGTCGTTGACTGTCGGTTCAGCTTCGACCGGTTTATGAAGAATCGGCTCGCCTCGTTCGATATGCTCGGCAATTAGGCCCGAGAGAGGCTCTGCGAGTACGTCCCAATCCACCCAATCTTGTTTCGTCACAGTTACGAAGTCGCGTCCAATGAACACGCCATCGCACCATGGGAAGCCGAAGAGCTTTTTCGCTAACGGCGAACGGGTTGTGTCCTTGACGTTTCTGAACTCCGCAGGCGTCTCCGTGAGCAGTTGGCCCACTGTAAACTTCAAGGTTTGCGGATTCGGCGTAGCTTCAAAACGAACATCAATCGGCATAATTTCTCCAAGTCTGGCGAAAAGGTGACACGCACCTTTTTGACGGACTCCGCGTCGCAGAAAGGTGCGTGTCACCTTTCTGCCGGGCTTTGCGTCATTTGTGCTGCCGAAAGCAGCTCCTGTCAACGTCCCTCGAGAGAGAAAGGCAAGTAGTTAGGGTCGGCTAGTGCTTGATTTCATTTACGTTCGCTACTACTTTCGTGAATCTATTTTACGAGCGGAGATGAGAGATGACACCAAGAGTTAGAGAGATCCTTAGCTGGTATGGAGCGGACAACGTTGGAACGTTGACCAACCTCGCTCGAATTCTGAATCATGGTCGCATCGGTGGAACTGGAAAAATGGTGATCTTACCAGTCGACCAAGGTTTCGAGCATGGCCCGGCTCGCTCGTTTGCAAAAAATCCAGACGCATACGATCCGTCCTACCACTTCAATCTCGCGATCGAATCGGGATGCAACGCCTACGCGGCTCCACTCGGACCTCTCGAAGCATGCGCGCGCGATTACGCCGGCGAGATTCCGTTGATTTTAAAAGTAAACAGTTCTGAAACTCTCTACGGACCGAAAGCTCCGATCTCAGCAATCACTTCAAGTGTTGATGATGCGCTTCGCTTAGGCTGCGCTGGAATTGGTTTCACAATTTATCCGGGTTCGTCTGAGCGAAAACACATGTACGAAGAAATCGCTCGTATGAACGAAGAAGCAAAAAAAGCGGGATTGGTCACCGTGATCTGGTCTTACGCTCGCGGTGAGCAAATCTCAAAAGCAGGTGAAACTGCAATCGATGTGATTTCATACTCGGCACACCTGGCTTGTCAGCTTGGTGCGCACATCGTGAAAGTAAAACCACCTAGCTCGCACATCGAGCAAGATGCCGCTCGCAAAGTTTATGAGTCTGAGGGCATTCCTGTTGAAACGATGAAGGAACGAATTAAGCACGTCGTGCAATCTTGCTTCAACGGTCGTCGAGTGGTGATTTTCTCAGGCGGTGAATCGAAATCAACTCCTGAGCTTTTGAGTGAAGTTAAAGAAATGGCACAAGGTGGATCGTTTGGCTCGATCATGGGCCGAAATGCTTTCCAGCGTCCGAAGAAAGAATCGATCGAGCTACTTAACAAGGTCATGGATATCTTCGCAGGACGTGGTTAATGGAAACGAATAACGAAGCCGGTCGCGAAAATCCACTTCGCGCAGAAAAACGTCGAAAACTTCACGCTCTTCGCGAAGCGGGCATTGATCCTTATCCGCATAACTTCGATCGCACGGCTACGTGCGCGCAAATTTTAAGTGAATTTGATTCGCTCCAAGCTGGAGAAGCAAAAGAAGATCGCACATTCCGCTTAGCGGGCCGTTTGATGACCAAGCGCCCGATGGGGAAAGCTGCGTTCTTCAACATCATGGATCAGAGTGGAAACATTCAAGCGTATTTGAAAGTTGATGAACTTGGTGAGCGCGACCGCATAGCGTTCGAGGGACTTGATATCGGCGACATCGTCGGTCTCGTCGGTTTTCCATTTCGTACGAAAAAAGGCGAAGTGTCGATTCACTGTCGCGAATTCAAGATGCTTTGCAAAACTCTTGAGCCGCTCCCAGAAAAATATCACGGCTTAACTGACATTGAGCAAAAGTATCGTCATCGCCACATGGATCTGATCACCAATGAAGAATCGCGCAAAGTCTTTATCATGCGCTCGAAGATCATTGCTGAGATCAGAAACTTTTTAAACGCGCGTGGATTTTTGGAAGTTGAAACTCCAATCCTGCAGCCGATTTACGGTGGTGCTGCGGCTTATCCGTTTAGCACGCATCATCGCGCGCTCGACATGAAGTTGTTCTTAAAAATTTCGCCTGAGATGTACCTAAAGCGTTTGATCGCTGGTGGACTCGAAAAAGTTTACGACCTCAATCGATGTTTTCGTAACGAGGGTATCGATCGTTCGCACAATCCTGAGTTTACGTTGCTTGAGTGGTATGAAGCTTACACCGATTACATTTATCAAATGAATCAATTTGAGGAACTGGTCGTCCACCTTTGCAAAACAATCAGAGGCACGACGAAGTTTGATTACCAAGGCAAAGAAATTGATTTCACGGCACCTTGGCGAAGACTCACGGTTTACGATGGGATTCGTGAACACGCTGGCTTCGAAGTTGAGGGTATGACTCCCGACATGCTCTTTAAAAAGTGTAAGGAGCTTGGCTCTGACATCGAGAAGCCTCTTACGAGCGGCGAGATGGTCATGGAAATTTTTGAACTTACTGTGGAGCCACGCCTGTGGAATCCAACGTTCGTTATGGATCATCCGATCGAAATTTCTCCTCTCACAAAAAAGCATCGTACGATGCATGGTCTTGTCGAAAGATTCGAACCAGTGGCTGCTCACATGGAGATCGGAAACGCGTACACGGACTTTAACGATCCCGAAGATCAGCTCGCGCGGCTCAAAGAGCAAGACGCCAAGCGATCGGTCGACGAAGAAGCTCAGCCAATGGACGAAGACTTCATCCATGCAATCGATACTGGCATGCCTCCAACTGGTGGTGTGGGTCTCGGTATTGAGCGCATCGTGATGATTCTGACCGATCAGCCGAGCATCCGCGACATCATCCTCTTCCCAACAATGAAATTTAAGTAATGAGGAAAAAGGTACGCCGTTCCTTTTTGAAACTCGTCGCATCAATCGCTTGTTTTGCTTTGGTTATTGGGTGCGCGACAAAGCCAACACGCGGTTACGAAAACCAGCAACGACAAATGAAGCCGGCTGCAGCCGGTGAGACCACGGGTGAGCCGATTGTACTCACAGAGCAAACTGTTGTGATCGATGCTCGACCTCCATTTGAATATTCTCTCTCGCACATTCCTCGTGCAGTGAACGTGCAGTGGACTGACTTCACACAAAAAGAAGAAGCCTATCGCGGAGTTTTATTGAGCGACCGCTTTGAACTCACACGCAGACTTGCGCGTCTTGGTATCTCGCCCGCTTCAGAAGTTGTTGTTGTCGGAAAAGGTTTGGGCGGAGGGGGCGAAGAGGGCCGCCTCGCGTGGACGCTTGCGTATCTTGGTTTAGATAATGTTCGCGCAGTACCAATGGGCTATTTTAAGGGCCCCGTTTCAAATACAGAAACGAAGCCGCTAGCTCCTGCAGTAATTTGGAAGCCAATAGTTGATGAGTCGTTACTCGTGACTCGCCAAGAACTTTTGTACGTACTCGATAATCGCGGTGTATATGATCCGATTGTTTACGGCGAAAAAGGTCGACCGCGCCTTTATAAAATTATTGATGTGCGAACTTCGCGCGAATATCTCGGAAAAGAAGGCGTCGGCATGCAAGCGCCGATTCCAAACATGGAAGCGATTAATATTCCATGGAATGAGTTTTTTGATTCTACCGGGCGAGTTAATCCAGAGATTGCTCAACGCTTACACGAAGTGGGTGTTACTCGGGATCAGAGAATCATTATAGTTTCTGGAAGTGGTCTACGCTCAGCCGCAGTAACAATGGCGTTGCGCTCAATGGGTTTCAAAGGTGCTGGCAATTATGCTGGAGGCTTGAAAGAATTGGTCGCTGGTGCGGGCAAACGCCGCAAATAATTTACTTTAATAACCGACCTAAAGCAGTTTCTGCATCAAACAAAGATCAAGCCAGCGATCAAACTTGCGTGCAATCTGCGGCATGGTTCCCACGAGTTCAAAACCCTGTTTTTTATGCATGTCTATGCTCGGTTTATTAGTCGCATCGATTGCGCCAACAATTGCGTGATAACCTTTTTGTTTTGCATCGTGGAGAATGTATTCCAGCATCATAGTTCCAAGCCCACGGCCCCGTGCGATTTCAGCAACGTGAACGAAAAGTTCTACGGTTGATTTGTAGCCAGTTGCTCCACGAAACGGTGCGTAGCCACAAAATCCAACAACCTTATCGTCAAGTTCAACGACGAAAAGCGGAAAGCCATTATCGATGCGCCAGTCATACCACTTTTTCATCTCATCTGAAGTGGGTACTTCATCCTCGTAGATCGCCGTCGTCTTTATGATAACGTCGTTTCGGATAGCAGTAATGCTACTGTAATCGACTTCATGTGCTCGGCGAATTTCTGCGGTCTTCATGCACAACAGGATTGCGCAAGTTTTTACGAAGCGGAAGCGTTTTTCATTTTGAAGAGCACAGCGTACATTGCATCGAGCATGTCTGTGTCGTATTTACCCGCTAGCTTCGTCTTCATGAATTCTAACGCGTCAGCAGGGGACATTGGCTGGTTATAGGAACGCTTTGTAGTGAGCGCATCGTAGGTGTCTGTGATGGCAACAATACGCGCCATTGGGTGAATCTCTGGGCCGCTCAATTGTTGCGGGTAGCCGTTGCCTAAAAAACTTTCGTGATGCTCAAAGCAGCACGCCTTCATTGCCTCTGAGCAATTGTAGTCGGTGAGAATCCGCAAGCCGAACTGAGGATGCTTTTGCATCTGCGCCCATTCGACGTCGTTGAGTGCGCCTTTTTTGCAGATGATGTCGACGTCGACGTTACGCTTACCGATATCATGAAAAAGTGCACCGCGACCGAGTTCAGCTAAATCTTCGCCCGCATAACCAACGGCAGCACCTAGCCCGAGCGAGTAAATGCCGACATCGAGGGAGTGGTTGTAGGTATAGAAATCATGGCTAGATAAGCTGATGAGATACGCCATGCCTTCTGGCTCGTAATCCATGAACTTGATGAATTGATGGATGAGTTCTTTAGAGTCATCAAGTGCGCGCGCAACATCAGGCTGTTCGAAGATTTCTTCAGCTAGCGTGATTGAGCTTTCGCGCAAAATAAGAGCTTTTTCCTGAGGTGATCCGGAGGCGTCGTTCAAACGTTGGAAAATAAAATTCTTGTACGATTGGCGCTGCTCTTCCGGGACGAAGAAAACATCGGCGCGATCAAGTTTTGAGATCTTTTCTCTAGTGAGATTATCACCTGCACGCAGATAAAGAACGTGGCGAGCGTGCAGTTGAATAAACAAATCAAAGGTCGTCGGACTATCCGGAATTAGGGTGCCGACTCGAATTTTGAAGAACTTGGTTGTTTCCACCCTCTTATTTTGCCACGTAACACGGTG
>JANOUF010000051.1:0-7546 GCA_031416685.1 Bdellovibrionales bacterium | reverse complement strand
AATTGGCGACTCCAACTCCGGCTCCTGAGACGCCAGTTACTTAATCGAAAATTCGAACGCGAATACATGAATTCATGTATTCGCGTTCGAATTTTCGATTAAGTAACTGGCGTCTCAGGAGCCGGAGTTGGAGTCGCCAATTCCGGGTCAAGCGGTGCTTCAGGGTCATCACCTTCAGGTGGTTTTGCGCGGTAAGGGCAGGCCTGCATGTCACGACGAACCGGGCTGTTGCGTAATTCAGCCATCTCAGTCACTTCCATGCTCATAATACCGGCGCTTTCAGTTTGAATTCTAGAAAGCGAACTTGGCAATTTGTAAACGGCTCGCATCGCACGCCGAACGAAGCCTGCATCAACTTCTTGAGCTGCTGTGGCATTCGGGTCACTTGTATGTCCCCAGCTCAAACGAGAAGTCTTAGTTACAAACACTGTATCGTAGTGCGGACACGGATCTTGAACTAGGTTACGACGGACGATATCGACACTGCGGGGCGATTTGAAATAGAAAGTCATTGAGTCTTTTTCGAACGGCGCATCTTTAATCATGGCGATTGATGCAATTCGAATGGAGTTCGCAGTCGATTCACGAACTTGATACTCCTGAGTGCCGATCATCACTTTGCTGCATCCGACTTGCGTGATGCTTTCAAGTTCAGATTGGAACTCTGGTGTGCGTTGCTCTGACATCTCGAAGTTCGAGTAGTACAGGACTGAAAGGAAATTCGCTCGCGGCGAGGCTCCTCTTTCAACTACGTTTGACACTTTAGTAGTGTGATCGTCAGCCAGCATGTTGATAGTATGCCTGCGAACCCAGCCGTCGTTCGGCATGCGGCTCAAGGAATTGTAGAACGCGGCAAGGTCTACGCAACCGTTGCTCATGCGTACTGGAATATCGAAACTTCTTTGTTGATCACCCTCGCTATTAGTTCCGCAAGACACGAGTCCCGTGGAGAAAGCGAGGGCAGCAACGATTGTGTACCTAACATATCTTTTCATTACGTATCCCCCCGGTGGATGAACGTTTGTTAATAGCTGCGACAGAAGTAAACGCTTTCGATTGCAAATTGGTCAACTGCGACTCACGGTGCGAACTCGGCTCTCGGAAAACTTGTGAACGTTCAAGCAAATGAGCATTTTGCCCCCACTCGTGTAGTGGTTTTTTCGGCGCACAGAAATTTTGTGTAAGAGGTTGGTGAGAAGATGCGTGGAAAACTAAAAACATCTGTCGAATGAGACAAAGCGCTGCACCTTTCTGGTTCATAAGTTAAAATTTCGGGGCAGCTTGCTACAGACGATTCATTTTCTCTCGGAATTTTGTGATGTCGGAAATGAACGGTGCAGGCCATGAAGTCACACATCCTCAGATAATTCGTACACTTGGTAATTTGTGTTCGACGGCTTCACAACCGTGGCCCCGTTGTTGCTGATAGAGGGTGACTCTAGTCTCCCCAATCACGGGGTGACCATTTTTCGGAGGAAGAATATGTTCAGTACTACCGCACGTTTCATGTTCGTTTTTTTGGCCGTTGCAACTCTTTCGTCGTGTGGTTCTAGCCACAGCCCGAACGCACCAGTTGCTGGAACTTCTGAAGTTCAAGCCGCAATCGTTCACCCAGAAGGTTTCCGCGCTGTGATGGTTGATGGAGATGCTTTTGCTGCTTCGACGTTCACTTCGCTTGAGCTTATTGCTGCGCGCGCAGACTTAATGTCAGTTGCACGCGTTCGTGTAAATGGATCGGTTCTTGAGCTTCGCAACGCTTCAGCAACAATCGCTACATTCGATATGTCTGCTGCTGGTGCACAAACTGCTCAAGGTGGCGCGATTGTTGGCGCTATTGCGACTCAGGAGATGGAAGCGGAGCTTATCCGTTTCGTTAACATCACTATGGTGATGGGCGAAGAACGTATGGTCGCTCGATTCGCAATCAATGAAGAAGATCAGTGCGAAGCTGACCAAGATAATGGCCAAGATCAGGATCAAGACCAAGCTCAAGAGACAAAAGATGAAGTAAAAGACGAAGAGAAAAAAGAAGAGCCAAAAGAAGAAACTAAAGAAGAAACTAAAGACGAATCGAAAACAGACGAAAAAACTGAAGAAAAAACTGAAGAAAAAACTGAGGAGAAGAAGTAATTCTTTTTCTCTTCCGTGCGGTCGGGGGGTGACTTACCGGTCACCTCCTTTTTTTAATACAAAATGACATTGGGGGGTCTCATGTCGAGAAAGCTCTTAAATTTGACGATGCATACCGCGATACTGCTTGCACTATCGCTTTCGGCGTTTGTGGCTCTCGCTAGCGAGGCTGCACTCACTGATTCACAAATGAAATTATTAACTCCAACGGGGACGGCCCCGCTTGCGACGACTGATTTTTTAAAGGCTTTTCACGCGAACCCGCGTGAAGTGATGCACATGCGTCCTGCAAAACGAGACGAAGCAGGTCGTGTGTTGGATCTTATGGCTGTTCACGTTTACTCATCGAAAAATGAAGCGAAAGCCGCGATCATTCACCGCGATGAAATTCGTAAACAGATTTGCACTCGTGCAGGCGTTGACTGTGATGCCACACCAACTGACGGCGCAGTGGATGGTACTGTTCCTAGCTCTGCTCCAGACAATAAAAATACGATTGAAGGCTTTACGACTGTAGCAGTCGCAAACATCATTCGTAACCCAATGGAAATGGAAGCGCGCGGCTTGCGCTCGCACGTTCTCGGCAATTCGCCATGGTCGGATTCTTTCTGGCCGGTGACTCGTGGGTTCGTCGCTCGTCGTTATGCAGACGGCGGATTTCCAAACTCAACAGATTTCTCGGCAAACTATGGTTACGTACAAGCGCGTCCGGCGTGGACAGTTGGTACGAATCAAATGTCTCCTTCAGAAAAATATGATTTTCTCGTTGGCGACAGCTCATGGCGTTTAACGAATCGCGCGTGGGGAAAAGGCAATCGCTACATTCAGCAATACGGTTTCGTACCGACTTGGGTTGGTCTCTGTCACGGTTGGGCGCCAGCGTCGCTCATGACACCAATGCCAGTTCGCTCGGTTACTGTTCCTGCTGCAAACGGTACAGCGGTTACGTTTTATCCTTCAGACGTAAAAGCTCTTGCATCCGTGTTGTGGGGTGAAGCACCGCCGATCGTTCGTTTCGCGGGAGCTCGCTGCAAGAAATTCAATCCGCAAGAAGACGATGTAGGTCGCGTAACGACTGAAGGTTGCTACGATGTGAATCCAGGAACTCTTCACATGGCGTTGGTGAACGAACTCGGTCAACAACAACGTGGATTTGTAATGGACTCAACGTTTGACTTTGAAGTTTGGAACTATCCAATCGCTGCGTACGCGTATCATTACTTTAATCCGCAAACACTTACGGTGTCGGATACAATTGTTGGCAGTCGCGTGGCGCTCAATAAGTTTACGATCGATAAGTTTAAATCGTATCGCAGTCCGAACGGCCGTTACGTAGTTGGTATTGCGATGGACGTAACTTATGCGAGCGTTTTGCAACCATCGACGAAAGTCATCAGCAAACAGAAGTACCATACGGTTCGCTATGTTTATGATTTGGAACTCGATGCGAACAACAACATCATAGGTGGTGAGTGGTATTCGAATTTCCACCCTGACTTCTTGTGGAATCCACCAGTCAACAGCCGTGCAATGGCAGCGGTTGAAAAAGCTTCGCTCGAGCCAGTGACGTGGGATGGACAAAGTCCGATCTCGGCTTCGATTCGCAACATGGCTTTAAAGGCTTCAAGTAAAGGTGAGCCACTTGCAGTGGTTGTCGAGCGTCTCGTACAAATGGCGTCGATTCCAGATGCAGAGACTCCGGTCATCGCGCCGGTCGATACTAGCCGACGTGTTGATCAGTAAGGGTCAGTAAGCCAGATCAGTAAAACATTGCTCTATAAATAGAGAGACCTTAAAAGCCGGAGTCGTAAGACTTCGGCTTTTGTTTTTTTGCCTCACCTAGACTTTTGTCGGTGCGTTCGGCTCAGCCTATTCATCAGTCGTCCTTTATTTTCCTCTCGTAAGAACAATTCCCAACTAAACATATGTGCAGTTCAAAGGTGGGACTGCGTGTGCAATACATGTAGAAAGGTTGTTGGAAACTTTTAGTTTTGAACACAGATGTTCAAATGTTTTCTTCACAAAACTTGGCTTAGCTCATGGAGGGGCGATGCAAAGATTACTTCTGGTATTGGCCGCGTGTACACTTGCTGCCTGTTCCCGAAATGGTGACGACCCTGGTATGTGCCAAAGCGGCCAGGCGACCTTCGGAAATGGAAAAGTACTACTCTCGGAACGACCTGAATTCGTCTCTTCAATTTTGAGCGCTGGATCAGTATTCACTGTTGTTCTTAAAAATAAATGCGAAAATCCTGGTGAGCTCGCAAAACTAATTAGCCGAGAAGAAAATCTCTCAGGAAAACGCGGTCAGCATTCTTATGAGTTTCGCTTGACCGAGGCGATGACCTCCGAGACTCTCGAAGAGATGGCTGAGACTGACGACTGCGTTGTCGGAGTAGCAAAAACTTCAGTCGCAACAATCAGCGCATTGCCATCTGATCCGATGGTTGGCAGCCAAGACCATTTTGGAAATCTTCGCGCGTCGTCTGCGTATCCTATATTTTACAGTTCAAAGTACGGTACACGTCCAGTCACGACGATTGCGATCATCGACACAGGCGTTGATGTAAAACACGCCGATTTGAAAGCAAATCTCTGGGTGAATATTGATGAAATTCCAGCTAATGGAAAAGATGATGATCGCAACGGCTACGTTGACGACGTCAATGGCTACAATATGGCGAGCAAACACGCAAATCCATCTCCCGAGGGTGAATGGCGGGGAAATTTTCACGGAACTCACGTTGCTGGCCTAGCCGCAGCTCGAGCGGGCAACAAAACCGGCGTTAGTGGCGTTATGGGAAGCGGAAGCCGAATTATGGCGTTGAATGTTTTCGGCGCGGCGGCAGGTGCTTATTCCTATAATACTGAAAACGCGATTCGCTATGCGGCCGATAATGGCGCAGATATTATCAACCTCAGCATCGGTGGAACAACTGCGTCGGCTAGCTATCAAGCAGCTCTTCAGTACGCAGTTTCAAAAGGTGTCACGGTCTTGGCCGCAGCCGGAAACGAAACTCGAGAACTCGGGCCAGACTATTTTATTACGCCGGCATCGTATGGATCGGGTATTCCAGGCATGATGACGATCGGTTCGGTCGATGCGCAGGATACGAAGCTGAGCTACTTTTCAAATTTTAGCGCAAAATATGTCGAGCTCGCGGCACCCGGCGCAGAAGATTCAGACAATTTTGTAGGCCTTCTATCTACTCTTCCAGATAACCAATACGGTCGCCTACAAGGGACATCGATGGCGACTCCCGTCGCAACTGGCGCAGCTGGCTTAGCTATTCAACTTTTGCGCGCACTCGGTTATGCGCCGACGCCATCGCGGATTGAAGAAGCACTTACGTCCTCTGCGCGAACAAGCGTTGATTTGACTTCAAAGATTAACGGCGGCCGTGTTTTAGATTTAAAAAATTTGGCTGACTTTATCGTGAAGAAGTATCCAAAGCGCGCAGCGCCTGAGCCAGGAACTTTCAATAAGCTTGCAATGAACGGCGGCGTCCCGCTTCCGTGCTATTGATCAGGCTAATGATCAGTCGTCGGCACTCAAACTTTCATCTTTGCAAGCGCTGGCAAGAACTTCGAGAGCATCTTTAACAAAATCAGGAATTTTCCCGCGGTGACCGCTTCCAGAAGTGAAGCGGTGAAGAATGTCGCCTCGAGTTCGAGTGCAGATTGTTTTCTCGCCTAGATCGCGCCGATTTTCAAATATGGGTTCGAGAGCGACGGAGTATCGAACGCCTTCGACAGTGGCTTTGTCCGCATCAGCTTCTACTATTTTCTCGAGCGCCGTAAGCAAAGTGATCCGCTCATCATTTGTCTTAGCTGATTTTAAACTAGCTGCAGATTCGAGAATTTGTTTTTGAAGCGACGCTGGAGTCGGTGAAGGCTTCACGCTTGGAGGAGCCTTCTTCGGTTGCGCGTTAGCGATGAATGAAAAAAACAGAATCAAAACGAGTGTTTTCATTCCGTACATCGGCCCAGCGGCTCTTGACCAAAATCTGGATCGCCTTTTTCAATTTTATTGTAGCCATCGCGAGTGAGTTGCGGGAAGGAGCGTACGCCATCGCCACCCGTGAAACGCCACCCGTTTTTAATGAGGTTAGATCGAAACTCATTCGAATCTTTAAATGATTGCTTCGAGATACCGCGAACAGCCGCCATCATATTTCCTGAACCCCAATTATGGCAGGCAGCAACTAAATCTTCGATGATCGCTTCGCGTTCTTGGTTGTTACCTTGCGCTACCGTACGAACTCGAGAAAGGTTATTCATGCGTGATGCAATTTGTCTTTCAGCCATCATCCGACAAAGATACAAATTTGTTGTGGCGACGATTAAGTGTCTTGGAATTGCTTCGGGAGCAGTCATTTGACATTCCCAAGCGCCAACGCGTTCACGGCGTTCAGTTCTCTTGACGCGTTTTCTGCCAACTTTGCGAGTGACCGTGCGACTCTGAACTGAAACTGGGATTGAAAGCTCCATCGGCTCTCGGAATTCAGAACATGCTGCCGAATCTTTTGCTGCAGTCCAAAATTGACGATGGCCAGTACGGCTTGGCGTATAGAATTCTTGTACGGCGATGCCGGTGAGTTGCATTAAGCCTTTTCCATCGCTACTTGCAGCATTGATTTGACCACGAGATTCGTGCGCCATGATTCGAAACAAGAGTGCAGGACTGATATGATATTTCTGAAGCGCAGGGTTGTTGAAGTTCGCAGGGTTTAAACATTCAAGTGTTCGATTGGTCCAGCCACGTACTGTTTCAACATAGGTTGCCGTTGGGCAAACGTTCGGTCGTCTGACTTTCATTAACGAACCCGTTTCGCTCGCACAAAAAGTCGACATAGCTGCAACACTACGACCAAGCTGCATGGCGCGCGCAAAACATTCTTTGCGAATGGGTGCGAGTGGAACGAGATTTCTAATTTTGCCGTCAGTTGGACAAATAGCTGCGGGTGGCTTCAATCTCGTTTGATAAAATAAATCTTCTTTATCTTCGCGACAATTGCGAGCCGAGGGTGGATTTGTTCCGTGATCAATGAAGCAGGGCTTCTCTACACACATAGATGAGTCGGCGAGGGCGGTAGGCACAGCCATAGATACGACAGCAAAAATGAGAACGAGTACTTGATAGTGCATCGAGTTCTTATCGGCTTCTGATGTCAATTTTTAGAGACCTGCGCCAGATAAAGCCGATCGCAATGAGCACTATGCTGATCAATATTGAAACAGTAAGTGGTCCGATTGCAGGGCCGCGCTCGTCGTCTCGGAAAATTTCCATAACCACTCGACCTAAGCCGTGGAGAATGAGGTAGGTCGCAAACAAATATCCGTCACGAGCTGCTTTAGACGAAGGTCGAGCTTCCCGTAAAAGTAAATAGAAAGCGACTCCGGCCTCCCAAACAAC
>JANOUF010000050.1:0-4470 GCA_031416685.1 Bdellovibrionales bacterium | reverse complement strand
TCTTAGTGGGTTTGCGCTTTTTTCGGCAATCTTGGCATGCGTCGCGATTCTCTTCAGTCTCACTCGTGGAACGTGGATTTCATTCCCAATTGCTTTCGTTGTTATGGTCGGTCTTTCACGCAAGGATTGGATACCGAAAATTTTTATTGCGGTGGCTGCATTTTTGGCGGTGATGTATTTCGCCGCACCTGAAGTCCTTCAGAGGTCTGCGACTATTTTAGATACGTCGGCTTCTAACGAAAGCAATTCGTCTAGGATGGATCTTTGGAAAGCAAATGTTGCAATATTTAGGGACTATCCCGTTTTAGGCGTCGGCTATGGTGTCAATGAACTGGTAACTACCGATTATCTTCGTAATGTAGGCGCAAAAGCTAAGGGCGGAAATGCACACAACACTTATTTACAGTTCCTCTCAGGGACTGGACTTGTCGGGCTATTGCTGTTTTTAGCGTTTATAGGATTTCTTTTTATCTATTCTTTGCGTTTGTATCGAGGAACTTCGGATCAGGATTTAGTTTCGAAGACAATAATACTTGCGGCAATTGGTGCACAGATTGCCACTCACGTTGGCGGTATTACAGATTGTAACTTTAAAGATGGTGAAGTGAATCACACGTTTATCTTTGCAATCGCGTGCATAGCTATGCTTTGGGGAGCGCAGCGACAGGAACAATATCCAATTGGCGTGCGGTCCTAAACATCGCCAACTGCACAATCAAACTTCCCATATGGAAAATTGAAAAACAAAGCAGGGCCCCTGCTTCGTGGTAGGTATTAATCATCCACGGTGTGAAAGCGCATGCAATGATCATGTTGGTACAATTCAGAAGCGCAGCTTTCTTTACCAGTTTGTCTTCAAGCCATAGCGGAAGCAGGAATTGGTATGCAATGTACCCGGGGATTGCAAATATGGCGATCTTGAATAGGTCCTCGACTCCTTGAAAGCTTCCAAACGAGTTTCGACTAGTGAGAAAGCCGATTGCAGGAATTGCCGCAATGGCCATGACGATCGAGGCGAGTAAAGTGACCTTAAAAAGTTTTTTGATCACTTCTAGTCGCTGTCGGAATCCAACTGATGAAATGTACGATTTTATTCGAATGCTCGCTGTAACTGAGAGTAGAAAAATCAGATTGATAATCTGAATCGAGAAGTTTACGCGGCCGATGCTAGCTTTATCGAGATACAGCCCACAAATCAAAATCAGTACTAAGGGGAACAGATGGAACGAAACGTAATCTAAGTGCGGCCAAAAGCTTTGCTTAAGCGACGACAGCAGATAGCTCCACTTAACTGTTTGGCCTTTAAGGTACCCACTGAGCACTAACCACTCGCATACGACGCCTGCGCCCAGAATTCCAGCATACCACCAAATGAAGGTAACGACATCGTTCGAATTGCTCAAATAGAAGATCACCAAAAAGGCAACTATCGCCGCTCTAGTTCCAAGGATAATGGTTTCTTGCTTTGTCGTTAGTTGAAGTGCGGCAAAAATTTCGTTTCCGTTAATGCTCCAAACGTAGAACACGGACGTTGCCATAAGAGGGAACAGTTGATGAATCTCTAGGATGCTATCGGCTGATCGTGAAATCCAAAAAAACAAAAGCCCAAGAATCGCTGTCAACGCAATAGCAAGGGTGTTTAAAACGAGGAAAGAGAATAGATATTGTTTTCGGAGATTCTCGTCGCGAGCTGTTTTGACGATGAATCCGCGACCCAAATTGAATGAAGTGATTAGGGCAAAAGAGGCAAAAATGGATGTACCGTAACTGATGATGCCGCGGCCCTCAGCGCCAAACAACTTTGAGCTCACAACGAAGACTAAAAAACCGCTAAGGGCTGTTGATCCACGTACAAAAATTGAAAACAGGTAGGTCTTCAAAACGAGCTCTTTCCCTAGGGTAATGGCAGCTTAACCTAGTCTCAGCGCTATTCAGCTACAACAAAAAATCTTGAAATTCTCACTAGCTGCAATAATAGTGGCACATGGAAAACCAACGGCTACGGATATTGATCATTAGCCAATATTTTTGGCCAGAGAATTTTCGCATAAACGATTTAGTCTCGACTCTATTGGAACAAGGTCACGAAGTTGACGTGCTTACAGGAATTCCGAATTATCCCGATGGTAAATTCTTTGCCGGTTATAACTGGCTTTCACGTGCGCCAGAACCACTTCCCAAAAATCTGGAAGGTGCGAAGATCCACAGAGTATGGATTATTTCGAGAGGTAAGAACCGTCGAGTAAAACTTGTTCTAAATTACCTCTCGTTCGCTTTCCTTGGTACGCTCTATGCTATTTTTCGGCTTCGCAAAAATTATGATTGCAGTTTTGTATTCGCGGTATCTCCCCTTCTTCAGGCAATTCCAGGGGTCGCGTTGAAAAAAACGCGTAATGTTCCTTTGATAGTTTGGATTCAAGATCTCTGGCCTGAAACTTTGTCAGCTGTAGGGGCCGTGAAATCCACTTCGATAATTCGGTCAGTAGGGGCCGTGGTTAAATGGATATACGGACACTCCGATCTTCTTCTCGTTCAATCAAAAGCGTTTACCGAAAAAGTAATCAAGTGGGGTGGTAAGCCAGAGCAAATTCGGTATCTGCCGAACTGGGCGGATGAGACGAGAGGAATTGAATTGCCGAATTCAGCTACTGAATTGCCCGACGGGTTTCGTATTATTTTTGCGGGAAATTTAGGGAAGGCCCAGGGTCTTGATGCAATTATCAATGCTGCGATACTGACTCGAAGTGACGACGGAATTAAATGGATCTTGATTGGTGATGGTTCAGAAAAGTCGATCTTAGAAAAACGGGTGAAGGAGTCAGGACTGGAATCGACTGTAAAGTTTCTTGGGCGAAAGCCTCCCGAAAGTATGCCCACATACTTCGCAAAGGCGAACGCGCTGCTGGTAACTTTAAGTGCGGATCCAGTTTTTGAAATGGTTGTTCCATCAAAGGTTCAGGCATATTTGACTGCTGGTAAGCCTTTACTTGGCGCGTTAAACGGTGAAGGCGCTCGCCTTATTAACGACGAAAAAGTGGGGGTTGCCGGCGCGGCGCTAGATTCTAATACTCTAGCTGCCAATGCGAGGGCATTACGTGCTAAGCCTCTACAGGAAATCGAAGAAATGGGGCTGCGAGCGAGAGCTTTGTATAGCCGCGAATTCCGAAGTGAACAGCTGATGACACAGCTAGTGGATTGGATAAGGGAATTACGTTGATGAGGGTGTTGGTATTAGGTGTAGCAGGAATGCTCGGGCATAAAGTGTTCCGCACTTTCACTGATGCTGGAGTTGATACATGGGGCACACTCCGCCAAGGAAAACAGAACTACAAAAAGTGGCCATTCCTGCAATCTGCAAAGGTTGTTGGCGATGTTGATGTCACGACCTCGCAACTCCAAACCATTCTAAATGAGATTAAACCGCAGTTTGTAATTAACTGCGTGGGTCTGACGATTCGTAAAGAAAACTCTTCCGACGAAAGAGCAAATATTAAGTTGAATGCTCTTCTTCCGCATGAAATCGAGTTTTGGTGTCGCAACAACAATGCGAAGTTACTGCACTACAGCACCGACCATGTGTTTAATGGCCAAAAGGGCGATTACACCGAAGAGAGTCCAAAGGATGCGGCTGATGTGTACGGGCAAAGCAAATCACTTGGCGAGGTAAATCATTCCGAGTTTGCACTCACGCTCCGTTCTTCGATCATCGGTAGAGAATTAGACCGAAAGACCGAGTTACTTGAGTGGTTCCTCGCGCACAGAGGCAAAAGCGCCAAGGGCTACACTCGATCTATTTACTCGGGCGTTACGACAAACTACCTGGCCGAGTTAAGCTTACGGATCGTAAAAGAGCAGCCAAAGCTTAGTGGTCTCTTGCAGCCAACTTCAGTTCCTATTTCAAAGTTTGAACTTTTGAAGAAGATTAACGCCACATTTCGCCTAGGAATTGAACTTCAAGCCGACGATAAAGTTGTGGTAAACAATACGCTTCTTGCGAACAAATTTAATGCAGTGACAGGCTGGACCGTGCCCGCTTGGGATCAATTAGTTGACGATTTAGCTCGTGATTCTGTTTTTTACGATGGGGAAAAGAAATGATACTTAAAGACAAGGTCATCTTAGTAACTGGTGGCACCGGCTCAATGGGAAAAACGTTTATCAAACGTGTGTTGATGGGCGAGCTCGGTTTGCCAAAGAAAGTTATCGTTCTTTCGCGTGACGAAGCTAAACAATATGCATTGAGAATGGAATACCTGCATAAAGCAGCAACGACCGACGATATTATCTACCGCAATTTTCAAAATATTCTAGAGTTCCGGATTGGTGACGTAAGAAACTATCATGACGTTGTTTCAGCTATTCGAGGCGTTGATATCGTTGTTAACGCCGCTGCGCTCAAGCAAGTGCCCACTTGCGAATACTTCCCAGAGCAGGCCGTTGCAACGAATTGCGATGGGGCTGCAAATGTTG
>JANOUF010000049.1:0-21387 GCA_031416685.1 Bdellovibrionales bacterium | reverse complement strand
CGAAGATGCGAGTGCTTTCAGAAGACTATAATGACCAAGGGGTCTTACTTAAGGTCCGTGCCGCGCCTGACGCGATAAAGAAACTTCGCTCGCAATTCGGCCTCTAAGTCGCGTTGGTTATCCATAAGCTTAATTTTTAGGCGCAACGTGCTGTAATCAGTAGCAAATCGAATCCTAACACAGACAAAACACGCCTTTTGTTGACTCCCCTCTGTGTCCCTAAATACCCTCATCGTGCATCCATAAAGTATAAGCCTGAAATTTGGTCGGGCGTATCTACAGGTCACCGTAAATGGCCTACTACTGGGGGGAGATTAAGATGCGTCACGCATGTATGCGTGTCCTAGCTTTAGCAGTTGTCACGCTCACGATGAGTGTTTCAACCGCAGCAACGACACTCGAAATTACGACCTTCAATATTCGCTGGTTTGGCTCTGACAATAAGGTCGGTCCCGACCCAATGATCCTAAATAATCTCAGACCGTTTGAAGATGAAAAACGCGTTCAAGCTGTTAGAGATTTTCTAGCGAACGTAGTCCAACCTCGTGACGTCATTGTCTTCAACGAAGTCGTCGACAAACAGCTACTTAAAAAAATTCTTCCGCGCAGCTGGGAATGCATCAGCTATGAAGCCGGTTCTGAAGAACATCAATACGTCGTCGTGTGTGCGTCACCTCAATATCAATTTGTTCCTGTTTCCTACGACAACGATCCAATTATTGAGGAAGTGGCGCTCGGTAACGCGCGACTTCGCCCTGCAGTTCGGGTCGATTTAGCGGATCGTTCAGGTAAACGTCTCTTACGAATTGTTGCCGTTCATTTGAAAGCAATGCCGGAAGAAACTGAGAAGCGCGTTCAACAAGCTCACTTCATCGCGAAAGATCTTAGCAACGCGAAACCTGTGCCTACCATTATCTTAGGCGACATGAATACGTACTTCCCTGAAAAAACGGGGTTACCTCGATCAGACGTTGAGTTAATTGAAAAAGAGCTCGATCAATTCGATAAGAGCTTCACTTTCCTTAAGCACTCAAGCCCATTTACATTTCGCTCAAAAGAATTCCGCTCACAGTTCGATCAGATCTACGTAAATGGTCAAGTGCGAGTGACAAAAGGGCCTGACGTTTTCCCGGTTTGCAGCAGCACAAAAAATGGAACCGGATACATGAATTTCGAATTCTACTATGAGTTCGTTTCGGACCATTGCCCTGTGAAGGTGCAAGTCGAAGTTCCTTAAGTTTCTAGAGGGAAAATCTTTTGTGCAAGCGCTGGAAAATCGCCGGGCTTGCACGCCTCGAAGTCTTTTTTAAAGTAATTATTCAATCGGCAATAACGATGCAGCAACGCCCACCCCAGTAACTTTTCCGAGTATCGCTGGTTAAGATCGCGTTGATTGACTCCACAACTCGACAAATAGCTCCTTAGAAGTGCTTGATTACCATTAAAGATAAAAGCGGTCGGAGCCACTAGTTCGTACTCGAAGTGCCCGACTTGCGAGTCGGCCATATCAATTATTCCGGAAATTTTTGGAGTGTCGCCACCCACAACGAGAAAATGTTCGTAGTGAAGATCGGCGTGGAGCAAAACTGGCTTCGTTGTTTGAAATTCAGAAATATTGAAGCGCCTGAGATATGACGGAAGATGTGGAAGCCACTCCGCAGGAAGCCCTTTTTCTTTTTGAATTTCCTCGCAGGTGTCGTACTGCTTCTGAATAAACTCGTTCCAAACGAATCGATTCCGTAAAATCTCATCAGCTTCGCAGCTACTGATCTCCAGAGTGATTCGAGCTATTTGCTCTGCTAACTTTAGTTTTTGGTTGAGATCGTACTTCGGCCACACATTACGAATTGGCTCGCCCTCAATATGGTTGGTAATTAGATACGGCCAGCCTTCGAGTTCGCCCGTGGCTAGTATGTTAGGCGTTTCTACCGTTAGTTTTTCTTCGACAGCACGCAAGCCACTTAACTCGTAAGCCATCTCGCCGGCAAATAAGGGAGCCATAAGTTTCAACCAGCAATCGCCAACTCGGTAAACGACGTGACTGCCGAAAACTCCGCGACGTATTTCGCCTTTTAACTGATGCTTCTCAGCCACAAAGGCAACCGCACGCGCCCAGTGGCTGCTCTCCTTGAACAGTTCCTCGTAGTGGTTGCGGTCACGTATTTGCGGTAAAAACGTATTCATCTAATTTAGCCAGGGACTTGATAATGCAAATTCGCACCTGGACCTAGCGGAAGCCCGAACGTAATCCACACGAAGAGCATCAGCGACCAAAAAATTAAGAACGCGACTGAGTACGGAAGCATCAACGCAATCACCGTTCCTACTTTTGCTTTCGGATCGTATTTAATTGCGAATGCTAAAATCAGCGGGAAATACGACATAAGCGGCGAAATAATATTAACGACCGAGTCGGCAATTCGGTACGCAGCCTGAGTAAGTTCCGGCGCAGTACCTAAAAGCATGAACATCGGAACAAAGATTGGCGCCATTAACGCCCATTTTGCTGACGCACTCCCGATTACGAGATCAAGCAGACAAGTTAGAATGATAAAGCCGATCATGAGTGGAATTGTTCCAAGACCCGCAGCTTTCAAAAGTTCAGATCCTTTGACCGCCATAATGAGTCCAACGTTTGAAGCGTTGAATAGAGCAATAAACTGCGATGCAAAGAATACGAGTACTAGGTATGGTGCCATCGTTGCCATTGCGTCTTGCATGGCTTGGGTGACGTCGTTCCCACCTTTGAAGCTTCGGGCACCTCTGCCGTATGCAAGACCAGTGAGTGCACCAAACAAGAAAATGACTGCGACTGTGCCTTTCATCAGTGGCGAGTGGTAAATGTCAGTCGATGGGTCACGTAGAAAACCGTTTTCAGGAATTATTCCGACCGCAATTATAATGACTAACGCTAGAGCTGTGAGCCCTGCGTACCAAAGGCCTCGCTTTTCGTCGCGCGTGAGCTGCGTGACTTGAGATTTTTCGGCTGTGCCCTTGTACTCACCGAGAAATGGGATCGTTACTTTGTTTGCAACCAATGTACCAAGACCAATGATAAGTAACGAAGATGTCGCCATGAAGTAATAGTTTACGACAGGGGTTACGACGTAACTTGAATCAAGAATGCGAGCAGCTTCTTGCGAAAGCCCCGCGAGCAAAGGGTCAGCGGTACTCAATAAAAAGTTTGCAGCAAAGCCGCCGGAAACACCCGCAAAGCAAATCGCTAGGCCTGCGAGAGGGTTCATACCAACACTATGGAAAGTCATTGCGGCAAGAGGAATGAGGAGAACATAGCCAATGTCGCCTGCGGTATGTGACATCACACCGGCAGTTAAAATTGCTGGAACCAAAAGTTGTCGAGGCGCTTTAAGTACCAACAAGCGAAGAAGTGCCGGAATTAATCCGCTTTTCTCAGCAATGCTAAAGCCCAACATTGCAACGAGCACGGTTCCAAGTGGGGCAAAGCCTGAAAAGTTTTTTACCATATCTGTTAAGAGAAGATGAATTCCCGTAACTGAGAGAAGGTTTGTGGCTTTTATAACTTCTTTTTTTACCGGATGAATAGCTTCAACGCCCATTCCACCGATAATCGCCGAAAGAACAATGACGACGCCTGAAAGAATTAAAAATAAGATCGCAGGATGCGGAAGCGCATTGCCAACCCGCTCGACGTGAAAAAGAAATCTTTGTAGTCGACCTTCAGTTTGATCCGAATAATTTTTCATAGTGTCTCCACGCGCATGCGGTTTGAATTGCACCGAGCAGAATCAGTTTATTTGTGGATACTGGCGTGTCAACTAGGGAACGAGTGCCTCTGCGATGCCTGCGGCGATTTCATTTACCGTGAGCTTTAGGCGCGCCGAAGAAGATGGCGCAAGCGGAGTTAGTATCGATGCTGGATAGCTTTGGCTACTCCACTCAGGCAATACGCGCACGAGTTCACCAGATACAAGATACGGTTTGCAAAGAAACATCGGAACAAGTGCGATGCCACCGCCAGCAGTTGCCATTTGCAATAAGCTCGAAGTTTGATTGCTGGTCACGCTCGATCGTATCGAAACGGTGGCGGTTCCTTTTTCTGATTTGAGTGCCCAACGGTTGCCGACACCCTGAAGATTCAATGAAAGACACATATGATTCTTAAGGTCCGAGGGGGTGCGGATCTTTTCCCGGGGCTTTAGATACTTCATTGAGGCAACCGGAACGAGGCTGACCTCTCCCACGCGCTTGACCCGCAAAGCGCTATCGCCGAGCCGACCGAGCCGAACTGCGAGATCAAAGCCGTCGCTGACTAGATCAATAATCTCATCTGTATACTCGAGATCAAAGGTCAGCTCAGGGTGTTTCAGCGCAAGCTTTGCAATTATCGGAGCAATAACCATTGAGCCGAGATCTTCCGGCGCGGTCAGACGAACGAGGCCGGTTAATAGCGTGTCTTGCCCATAGAGTGATTTCTGTGCGTCTTCGAGCTGAGTAATAGGCCCTAGACTTGCCTCGTAAAACGCTCGACCAGCGGCCGTTAAAGTCAGGCTCCGAGTTGTTCTAATGATTAGCTTGGTACCGGTTTCATTCTCAAGCTTCGAAACAGCTTTGCTAACCGTGGATTTTGGAATCTTAAGTATATCTGCGGCCCTCGAAAAACTACCGTTCTGTGCAACTTTCACGAAGATTCTTGTGAGACCCAGTTCCATGACCATCTCCATTGTTTCTTATAGGAAACACTATAGTTCTATTGTCCCCTCTAATCAACAATCACTTTTGCTGCGATAGTCTTTTCATGGCAGCCGATACACGGCTGAGAACTTCATAAGGAGAACGCAAATGAGACAGGAAACGATTTTAGTAGTAGGTGCTTCTGGAACAGTAGGAGCTGAACTCGTCCGCATCCTCAAAGCTGACGGTTACAATGTTCGCAAGACCACCAGTAAAAAGCCGGCCGATGCATCAAGTGTGCAAGTCAACTTGGCGACTGGCGAAGGCCTGCGAGACGCATTCGAAGGTATTGATAAGGCCTTCCTCCTCTCCCCTCCCGGATATGCCGATCAATACCAAATTTTGCTTCCACTCATTCAAGAAGCAAAACGTCGAGAGTTAAAAAAGGTCGTACTCATGACTTCGATGGTTGCGAATCCCGCAGAGATGTCGCCAATGCGGAAAGCCGAGCTTGAGCTTGAAAAGTCGGGTTTGAATTACAACATCGTTCGCCCGAATTGGTTCATGCAAAACTTCAGTACGTTTTGGGTTCACGGAATCAAAGGGCAAGGAAAGATTCAACTGCCAGCAGGTCAAGCGAAGGCAAGCTTCATCGATGCTCGAGACATTTCGGCTGTTGTGGCAAAGCTTTTAACTTCGACAGAATTCGAGAATCGATCCTTTGATATTACAGGGCCGCAGGATCTTACGTATTCCGATGCGGCGACGGAAATCTCAACGGCCACTGGAAAAAAGGTGGTCTATGAGGATATCGATCCGCAAATATTACGTAACGGACTTGTGGGTGCAGGAATTCCTGCCGATTACTCAGATTTTTTGATCAAAATCTTTGGGTTTTCAAGAGAAGGCTTTAGCGCAGAAGTGAAATCGACGGTGAAACAAATCTTGGGTCGCGAACCGAGATCACTGGCAGCATATGCGGCTGACCATCGCCAGGCTTGGGTGTGAGGTTTATATGAAGAAATGGATGACCGCATGCCTGATGATGTTTCCCTCGATCAGTTTTGCTACTCAAGTGTCGTTCACTGACTGGACTGTCCCCTTTGCATGCGAAAATGTATCGCATTCTTGGGCTCGGTTTAATCTGAGCAGGGAGTGCGATTCGCTCGGTGAACATCTATCTAGCATGGAGGTTACCGGATGCGTAGAGGCAGGCGACGACGGCGGCTACGTCGATTACTTTGCTGTCACTTTTGTAGGGACGTGCGAATGAGTTCTGCAAATGAAATGCGATGACCGTCGATCGTGACGTTTAGTTTAGAATTGCTACTCGTGACTATATTCCCTAATCCTATGCCTTCAAAGAGTTTCAATCGAGTCGGATCCATAGGAAGCTCGATTCGTGAAATTTTGGAAGGCTTGGGCGTCAAGGTTTGCTGGTGCACTTCGATTAAGGTCGGCACACCTTTGGCGTATAACCATGCGGTTTTTTTCTTTGGAATAGTCGTTTCACTAATCGGGTGAAGTTGCCATCCTAGGTTTTGCGCGTCTCTTGCGAGTTCATCAACATTTAGCACGTCGATCGCAATGTGATGCAAAGACGGACCACGCTTTTTCATTGCTCTATTATATGGCCCTTCGGAAATGGCTTCGACTAAAAGAAGCAGTCCTTCTTGCTTCTCGTAAGTGCCCACGTAGATTTCTTTGGTTCCTTCGGAATCAAACGTTTCGGGCTTGTCGCACTGAATGCCGAGGGCCGTAAGATAAGCGGCTGAAGCTTCCACCGAGGGAACTAAAAACGCCGCATGACTGAAAACGGAGCGTTGCACCCTAAAGTCCTTCCTTAGAGGGTAGGACTTTCACCACCGAGAGGATTAGCCGGCGGACGTGCGCTGCGCTTTAATCCTGGCTTTCTTACTGGTGCGTTGACTGGACGGCGGCGAGGAAGTGTAAACGTGAATGTGCTTCCCTGCCCGAGCGTATTATCAACTCGCACCGTGCCACCATGGGCAGCGATGATTGTTTTCACCACCGCAAGACCCACTCCTGCACCTTGATCGGCTGTTTTTTTGGCTTGCCAGAAGTTTTCAAAGAGACCGGCTTGCTGACTTTGAGGAATTCCAGTGCCGTTGTCGACAATCGAGATATTCACAAACTCAGCATCCGTTTTTACTTTCACTAAAATGCGGCCATGTCGCTCAGAGAACTTAATCGCGTTGCCGATTAAGTTATGAAGGACTCTCATAATCCGCTCGCGATCGAAGTACGCTAGGCTTGATTGAACGGCAGAATCAATTTGAAGTTTGATATCGCGCTTTTTTGCAATCGGTAGAAGCATCATTTGGGCATCTTCAAGAACTTCTGCGACATCGAGTTGATCGAGGCGAAGATTCAACGTGCCCATGTCCGCTTTTTTCTGATCGACGATATCTTGAACGAAGGTTTGGATTTCACTCGTAGTGGCCTGGACTGCCTCTGCAATCTCAGGGTACTCGGCTGGATCACGAGCCGTTTTTAAAAGTGTTGCTTCGTTATTAAGAGCCTCAAGTGGCTCATGGAAATCACGCGATACTGCTGCGAGAACTTCATCGCGAGCAATAATAGCGTTGGTTGCTTCATTTACGAGGCGATCACGCTCGCGCAAAAATCTGCGTTGAACGAAGAGCATTCGAATCACTAAGAACGCTAGGCATAGCGAAAGAAAAGCGACGGCTGCTGTGAACCAGGTCATCAGTGCCGGAACTTGCGCTTGCGCTTCAAGTCCAGCTTCGCGCGCACGAGCGCGTGAGGCTTCCAAATCCACATTTTGCAATTTTACGATTTTATCGAGGTTTTCATTTACGTCTTTGAGAATGGTCGATGCTTTTGATTGATAAAAATATCCAATCGCCTTTGACTCAGTTTGCTGATCGCGAAACTTCATCGCTTGCTCAAAAACATCTTTTTCTTGAGCAACAGATGTCTCAAGCAGCTTCACAACTTCTTGCACTTCGCCCGACTGATTTTCTTTTACGAATCGGGCGAGACCTTCAGTGAAGTCTTTTTTCTCTTGTTCTTGTTTGTCGTAGATGGATTTTGAGCCAAGCAGTGTGTAAGCACGCGCGTTTGAAATGAATGACTCAGCCAGGTTGCGCAGTCGCTCGACTTCGACGAGTGCGCTTGAATCGACGTTTACAACGTCGGCGTTCGCCGCAACATTCTGGCGGATCTGCATCGCTGAGCCCCAGCCCGCAACGAGCACACCGGCCAGGAGCGCCAATAAGACGATTAGAATCTTACCTTCGAGAAATCCAAAAATTAGTTTTTTCATATCAATCGATTAACAACGGGCGCAGGAGGGAGCAACCCTTTATCCCCGTTTTGCCTTTGAGACAGGCAGTAGCTAAGCTTTTTTCCCATAAGATGTGTAGATTGTTAGCCGCTGTATGTCGAAAGCGCTATTGAGGAGGATGAGCGCTTTTATTAGAAGAAGGCCTTCCGCTTTCATTGTCTTTCTCAGGGCCATTTGCGAATCCAAGCTTAGCGAGTGCTGCAAGAAACTCTTTGATCGAAAATGGTTTTGAAAGAGTGATGTCCGCCCCTAAGAGGCGTGTGGACTCTAGATAGAACTCACCTGACTCATACATTCCACCGCCGCTTATTAGGATCGTCTTCGGCTTTGGGCTTCCGTTCAGCCTGTGGAGTCGATGTGACTCGATAAGGACTTCTAGTCCGTCAATTCCAGGCATAAGAATATCACAAACTAAAAGACCGATGTCGGGTCGATCCTTCAGAATCTGAATAGCCTTGTTGCCATCTGCCGCATAGATGATTTCAAAATTCTCACGCTCGAGCACTTCCCCGAGAAACTCTCGAATTCCAATTTCGTCATCTACAATAAGCGCAGTTCGCGATCGAGGTTTGTCCATATTTGATTAGTTTAATCGGATGTAAACTAAATTCATGGAATCTGCGCATTGAAATTGTGTTGTTTCGCTGGAATTGGTCGACGTCAGTTCTTATGTCAGGAACTCGTCAGCGATAGCGCCACCCTTGTCTAACCATTAAATTTCTGAGACTCTCTGACTCTATGAACATTCTTTTTATGTGTGTCGCAAATTCCGCCCGAAGCCAGCTGGCTGAAGGTTTAGCTCGGTCCATTTTTCCAAATGCAGTTATCGAAAGTGCTGGATCGCATCCTGGAAAATTAAATCCATTTGCAGTGCAGACGATGCAAGAGATTGAGCTAGATATTTCAAAGCACTATTCAAAATCAGTTGATAATTTGGATGTAAAGTTTATTGGTAGTCTCGATTTCGTGATCACTCTCTGCGCTGAAGAAGTATGCCCTGTGCTCCTTTCTAAGACGGCAGTTAAACTTCATTGGCCGTTTCCGGATCCTGCTTCCAAGGAACTCCTTTCTGACAATGAGATGGTCAGTCGGTTCCGAGTCGCTCGAGATAACATTAAAGCTCGCTTGCTTCAGTTCAAAACGGAAATTAATCAATGAGTAACCGAGTACTCGCCGAGTTTCTCGGAACAGCGGGCTTACTGGTTGTTGTAGTAGGCTCAGGGATTATGGGCGAGATGCTGGCTGATGGGAATGCTGCAATTGCCCTCCTCGCAAACTCACTCGCGACCGGCGCTGGCCTTTACGCTTTGATTCAAACTTTCGGTCCGATTTCTGGTGCACATTTTAATCCTGCAGTGAGTTTGATTGAACGTCTTTGGAAGAGATTATCGACAAGAGATTTTCTCGCTTATTTGTGCGCGCAGGTTTGTGGTGCGATCGTTGGGGTTTTCGTTACCCATGCGATGTTCGGGCAAAGTATTTTTCAAGTCTCTATGAAAGATCGTAGCGAGCCTCGTTTGTGGCTTGCTGAAGTAGTCGCGACTTTTGGGTTAATTTTGGTTATTGCATTGTCGGGTCGCAAAAACGTGCACGCGACCCCCACGGCAGTTGCGCTCTATATCACTTCAGCTTACTGGTGTACGTCATCGACTTCGTTTGCGAATCCGGCGGTGACTATTGCTCGTAGTATGAGTGATACGTTTGCTGGAATTCATCCGTCAGGTGCGCCAGCGTTTATTATTGCGCAAGTTTGTGGAGCGCTATTGGCTTGGTTAATTGCGAGGCGATTAGCTTAAAGCTTCAAGTAAACGACGTGTTTTTCAGAGGAACTTTCGAAGCCTGGTAAAATCAACTCGACCGCGTTCATAGTTGAGAGTTCTTTGTCGCTCAAAACCAAATCGGCTTCAGAAGAAGCCTCGACAACTTTTGGCTTTCCTTCACGCGGAAGCAAAATCCATTTGATTTTGCCGGTAGGGATTTTCGCGACTGTTTTGTTATCCGTTTTTAGCAAGGTCACCAAAAGACTTGTGCCTTTGACTTTGAACTCTGCACTACCCGCGGCTTTAGCAGACGCTCCCACCTCCGCTTGCGACGCTAGAATCACGGAAGCAAGCTTGCCTCCGTTAGGACCAACGCCATTAATTGCTGGCCCGTGTCCCGACTGATGTGCGAACACGGAGCTAGCAAAAAACAGCAGCGCTAGCTTAGCGAACACGGTAGCTCTCGATGATTTGAAGGAGCTCAGACTTCACTTGTTGGCGAATTGATGAATCACGCAAGTTTATTTTCGAGTACTTCTCTTCAAGCTCCATCACTTTCATGTAACGGCTTGGCTGCATGGTTTTTTCTGTGAAGGCAGATTGTCCATCAAGCACTTCTGTCCAAACTTCTTGAAGGAGTGCCCAGAAATCCGTGCGCTCACGAACAAATTCGCGAACAGGATTACATTCTGAATCTGGCAAACGCACATACCAGTTCTTGCCTTCTTCTTTTGCGAGTTCAGTGCGTTGATCGTCCGCCGCATGAATAGTTTTTACGTTGTTCTGACGCTCAAGCCAGCTTGTTCCGTAGTTTACGATGCGGGTCCCGCGCATAAGAGTATTATAGTCTTTGCGACCCATGTCGCGAGTCTCGCGACCAGGAATTGGCGAGTAGTTACTGCATGTCCACTCAGGATACGAAGTCGTAGTTTGCCATGGAGCCGAGCACTGATAGCGAAGGCCATCGTCTAAGTTTGTAATTCTGCGGGTCCACTGATCACTTAAACTGGATGTGTTCTGCACTTCCCATTGACCTGGACGAATGAAGTTATAACGAAACGGAGCCGCATATTCCCAATCTTCTGCTTGGTGACGAAGAATTCCTTCCTGCATCACCTTTCCATCAAGCGCTGCCGCAAAGAGGATATGTTGTAAACGAAAGCGCGTTGGCGCCATTTCAATTACATAAATCAATTCTTTTACAGATTTGTTTTTGTTCACGTCGTAAACACGATTGTCTTTTTGATAACCCGGCTTCAACGCTTCAGTTTCAACATAACTGTAATCAATCAGAAAACAGCCAGCCATCTTGCGAATCGCAGTTTGACCGACTTCGAAAGATGAATCCGCTAGGGCCAAATTTGAGAAAAAGAGCGCAACCAATAGAATACGAAGCATAGGATCCCCCCTTGAAAGGCGTCAGTTCGCCATTGAACCAGTTTGGGGTCAATGAATCCGTGGTTTTTTAAGGTCCCCCAAGCGGAAATGAAAAACTAATGAAAACCGGGGCCAGATGTTCAATAACTGAACATAGGAGCGCCTAAATTGCTCCTTGGGCCTGTAGTGCCTACGGCTACAACGAATTAGCTCCGTTTAAATTCAGCTGGTGAGACCACGGCTTGCATTGCCTAGAGGCATGAAAACAACTTTCTTATCCATTCTTGCGTTTATTTTGTGTTCCCCGAGCTTCGCCCAAGCGGAAGGTCAGCGCGCCGATGAGATCCCGACGCTAACCGAATATTTTAGGACCGCACCGGTTTACATCGTTGGTCGCATTCGGTTTGAAAAAGCTCATCGCCTCTTTCACGACGAAGTCGCAGGAATTCGGGTTCTTGAGGGAAGTCTTCAGCCCAATCATGATTTGAATCTTTGGCTTTCAAAAACGGAACTCCGAATTAGAACTAAGGGAGGCCTTCGAGTCTCCGTCGCAGGTGTTCCCGTTACTGTTACAAAACTTAATTACAGCAATAAAACTGGTGTCGTCGAAGTTGAGTCTTCAATACTCGGATTTGACGCCGGAAATTTCTACGCGGAAAAGCGCATGGCAGAAGAAATCAAAAACCGATTTCAACCTAAACTTCAGGAAGCGTTTGCACGCCTCGTTCTCATTCGTCAGCAAAAGAATTTGGGCAGCGCAGGCGATGCGCTGAACGACGTGATTCACGTGTTTAGCCCACCACCAAAACCGGGTGCAAAACGCGGAACTCCTCTTCCTACATTTGTAGGCGAAATCAGTTTGATCACAATAGCGCCATCCGACCAGTCCGTTCGTGTTGGTAAACTTGTTGCGGATATTCAAGAAGGCGACGCACTAGAGAGTTCGGTATTACTTCGAGTTCCATCGCGCAGCAAAGCACAAATTCGTGGGTTGATGTTCTCATCAAGCAAGGGTCTCGTGTTGCGCAAGCCTGAAGGTTCAAAACATGACGTAAAGACCGCAACATTAAGTGGTTTTTCTGCGACTGAAAACTATGGGTTCCAACTTGATGCAACCAATGGTGCCGATGCAATTATCAGCGGCACGCAATTGTTGATTGGTTTAATTCGAATAGCTGATCGTGGCGTTATGCCAACTGAGGAATCACTGAGCGGTGTACGAGGTTCGACGCTCATCCAGAATGTCATCAATGCAAAAGCGAAGAACGGTTTGCGCGAATTTGTACAAAACAACCGAGCGGATTTATTAAAAGCCGGCGCGACTCCGGAGCTACTCAACGCTCTCGAAGTCGATCACCCGCCTGTCGGCAGAATGCCGTTTACGTATCCTGGTAATGAGTAATTGGAGTTAATTATGGTTCGCAAGTCAGTAACAAATTCGATCTTCGGAGCTGCAGTTTTAATATTGCTCACTGGATCTAGTGCCTCGGCTAGCGTCTGCGTAGACACGTTTGGTCCGAGAGCGAAGGCAAAGGCCAACACCTCCACAGCCCTAGTTCCGCATGTACAAAAAACTACGGCGTTAGTTGTGTCACCTGAATCGCGCGCGCTGACTACATTCAAATCGTCAGATAGTCTGCTCGTTCGCGGACCTGTCGGCGTTGAAACCTTTCTGACAATTGCACTTGCACAAACCAATACACAGATCGCAGAAATTGGCCGAGCAATTTTACAACGAAACATTAGCCCGCACACGACGAGTAACAATAGAGTTATCGAAATCCGCGAGAGTTCAAAATCTGCAATCGCACGCCTTGATCAAATCGGAAGTATAGTTCTGCCCAATCAGAAAGCTGGTTGGCGCCGAATTTTACCAGGGCCATCAGCCGCAAAAAAAGAAGCTCAAGTTACTGCACTCATTGATAAGCTAGTGTCAGAGGATCTGCCAAAGCTCGATTCCCAACGAGACATTATCAAGGAAGAACGAGCTCAAATCCTAGAAGAAGAAAACGTCGTTCAGTCGCTCTTGATTCCAGTAAGAACTGAAAAAGAGTATCTTACAAACCTCATCGGCAGACTTTTAGAAGAGCAATCGAGTTCAACGGCGATTGAAGCAAAAGCACGAACTGACGTAGTTTTTGCCCTAACAGAAAAATTGAGAACGCTAAGCGAATATGAAGTTACGTTAGTACAATCTCTTGCGGCACTTGATCTCCGACGCTCAGGCTTGACCACGAACGAAAGCAATTTAGAGCAACTTAAAGATAAGCTTCCGGTTTTGGCTGCACATGTTCCGGCTTTAATGACCCGAATTAAGGAACATACGGCTCAGCGCGATTTAGAAGTGCGCCGAGCACAAATCCGAGAGAAAAATGAGCCGCACAAGCAACAAATATTGGCTTTACGTGCAGCGAGAGAGAAGGCTGCCTTCGATCGGAAAAGAGCTGAGGAAAAAACGGCAATCGAAAATGAGAAAACCCGGAAAGAAAACTTCATTGCTTCCTTAGAGCGAATGATGGCAAAAACTGAAGTTACACACATTGTTGATGATTACAAAAAACCGTATGAAGCCGTGATCCTGGGTCTATCGGCGGATCTTAAAACTGCAAAAGTTATGCTTGCAGAAGTGGGCAATTATTTTAAGGTGAACGGGCACGCTCTTAAAGACGTCAAAATCGTCGATCTCCCGATCGAAAACGTATCTTACATTCCGCCAAAAAAACGCGACCGGCCCATTGAGTTAGAAGCTGTGGTCGGCGCCGAAGGCTTAAATGGGCTCGGCCATGTAGTTGGGTATTTTTATACGGGCGAAGTGGTAATTCGTACGACTCGGGATCATCATGTGCAACGTAACCTTGTTGTAAAACCCTCGTCTGTTCTTTTTAAGGCTCAAATTCCCAACCTAACGCCAAAAATTCCGATCGACGCTAACATCAAGTTAGAAACTGGATCGACTCCGTCAGTTTGGCCAAAGGGCACGATTGGCCTTCAGGGTGAATTCCAAATTCTCAAATACGACCCGGTTAAGAATGAATATTTAGTTAAGCCGTTGCAAAATTTGTATTTCACTACCTCGGACTCAAGTTATTTAAGCGGTAGTTATGAGTACAAATTTCTTTGGGTCCACGCTTCAGTTCTCGAGCCTGCCTATAACTGACGGAGCAAAATCAAATTGAGCGGCTGACCCCAGACCCCGACAAATTCGTCAGGCAATTGTTCGCCTGATGCAGCTTTGAAACCGAGTTGCTTGAAAACTCTTAGGTCGACAACAGGCGCACCCGGCTTTCCTGCGGACCCGATTTTATCCATTTCAATCATTGCCGATAGACCATCGCTTGAAATTTTCGCGCTAAGCTTTAGCGAACCGAATTCAGTCGCGATTCCATCGAGACGGATTTCTTTTCCTGGCTGAAGCCACTTGTGCGGAATTCCTTCGAAGAGAACAAGTCTGTTGTCTCGCTCGATTGCAATCATGTGGCGAACGAGTCGAATGAATTCAGCACTCGCCCAGTTGTGTGGCATATCGCCGACCATGTTGAGGCCTTGGTTCACTGGTCGTTGTTCTTCGCGCCATACAAGAAGCGGAGATGCGTGATTCGCAAACGAGTACAAAATCTGATGTGCTTTTGCGATGCGATCAGGACCACCGAGCCAAAGGTGTGCATGCGCGTAGAACGAGGCGAAGTAAGTCCAAATGCCACCGGTCATCCAACCGGTGCTGACGACAAGGCCTTGCACGTTTACATCGTCAAGCATTGCGAGCGTACCTGTTGCGATCGGATCGTTTGAATCCAAAACTTTGCCTGGAAAAATTCCGTGCAAGAATCCCCACTGTGCTTTTTGCGGAAGATCTTTTGATCCCGGATTCATCAGAATTGGTAAATAGCGGTTTCCATGAGAATCGATTTTCATATCGCGGGACGCGGCTCTTTGGAAAGTCGCCATAAAGTCGTCGTACTCTCGTTGCCAATCAACAGCTTCGCGGTCTCGGCCCATCCAGCGAGCAGCATCGATTGAGGCCTTCAAGCCAGTGAGAGTCCAGTAGACATTGGTGTACTCAGAATTTACGCCCTCGATACCGCCGTCACTGTGGCCAGGCGGAATTAATCCTGCGTGAGGTGCACGTGGATCACGTAAAGTAACTTTCCGAACTGCTTTGATCCAGTTTACTCCAGCGCGTACGTGTTTCCATCGTGCCTCAAGCCAAGTCTTGTCTTGGGTCAAACGTGCATGGCGCTGCAGCATCCAAAGCGTGATGCCCGTTTCTTTGTAGAAATCTGGCTGCAACACGATCACTTGGCCGCTTGGTTGTTGATAATCAAGAATGCGGTCGATTGCTCGTCGCGATTCCTCTACGCGGCCAAGCTGAGTTGCAACTTCGAGCAAGAAAGATCCATCGACCAACCAGATATCGCGATACACAGTTGGGCCTACACGGAATTCCGCTTTGCCGCCCTTAATATCACGTGCTTGAAAAATGTTGCGAACGCTTGAATCTAAAAGTGATTGAATGCCTGCATCTGGTACTTGGATACGATTCCAAGGAAGGTCCGCGTTCTTCCAAAAATTAACCGCGCGAGTGCGCTCAGTAGCGAAATTCACATTGCGAAATGCGGATGCTGTTAGCTCATGACCTTTCACCATCACGACGTCAATTTGCTGCAAAGAATTTTGATAGATGAGTGTCGTCAGTGAATCGCGAGTTTCAGCTTTGAGTGGGGCCGGTTTAGATATCAAGAATGGTCGACCGTTGAGGCTCACGATTCCAGTTGTTGGATTTAGAGTCACCTTTCTTGTAGTTCGAATTCTTAGAACTGGATGGAAATTGTTAGCGCCTTCGTAATTGAGACGAAGAGCATCGCGCCGAGGAGCAAACGTATAACGATCTGGATCTTCGCCGCAGCTAATGTAGGCTTCTGCTTTTGTGCTTAGCGTTCCAGAGAGAATTTGCTTGCTGTTTGGGCGGGCGCTACGAGGGAAAATCCAAAGTGCGCTAAGAACTGTGTCGCGATCGGTAGCTTTGGATGAAGGTCGAACTTCGATGTCGATTCGTTTATCCAAATTTTCATCGCGGCCATTGATCAAGACAACCATCGGTCGGTTGTGCCCGGCTTGAGATATAACATCGATTGTTTGAGGTAATGCGCCTTCAACTTTTACTTCAAGGATTCGTTTCCCTGCTTCACGCCATTTAGCTTCGATGAGTCCAACCGCTATCGTGCGAGCACCACCCGCTTCAAGGTTGTAAACATAGCGTATCGGTTGTTTTTGCCCGCTCGCTACATGTTGAAAAGCTGGGTCAACGCCATCACCTGGCTTTGCCCACTCTGTTGCGATCACTTCTCGTCCAACGCGATAAAGGCGTGGCTTTGCACGTTCGGTTGGTCTGAATGGCGAGTCAACGATGGCGAAGGCTTCTTGCTTTAGAGTGACGCCATTGCCTTCTGACGTTGTAAGTACAATCGGAGTTCTGGGATCGAAAAGGCGCTGGTGCGAAGGCTTCATCTCAACGTTCGCGATACCTGCACTGACTGAAGTCTTAAATTTTGAGTGAGGACCTGGGTAGTCGTAGAGGAATGCGCCAGTTTCGCTGACTAAAGTTTTTTGCCAATCGTCTGGGAGTGCAATCGAGGTGTTCCAAAGTGCTGGCCGGTAACGAAAATCGACTTGAAGCTCGTTGGCTGAAACAGGAAAAGTACCGAAAATCAAAAGCACGAAAACAAGGTGTGTTCGCAAGGTGAAACGCGACATCAAAAGCCCCCAGTGAAGCCAGAAAAAAAACCAGTCGCTCCAGATACCAACCAGATCATTTAAATGGAACCAAAAAAGTGTTGAATACTTTACATCGAGGCTGCACCGGTTGTCTGCCCGAGGCGGAACTGGTAGACACGGCACAATATCAAAAGGCTTTTTCAAAGGATTCTTTCGATGCCGGATCAACTGGGTCTCAACGTTGAACTGCGCCCCTGGGGTCAGTATCAAGTTCTTTGCGACGAAACTGCATTTAAAGCCAAGCGAATTACGGTCTTGCCAGGCGCTCAGATTTCATACCAATCCCACGCGCATCGCGAAGAACGTTGGACGTTTGTTCGAGGGCGCGGCGAAGTTGTTCTCAATGATCAAATCATCCCCGTTCAGCCTGGCGATGATGTTCGCATTCCTGTCGGCGCAAAACATCGGATTCGCAATACTGGCACTGAGAAAATCGAGTTCATCGAAGTTCAACTGGGCACATATTTTGGCGAAGATGATATCGTTCGCTACTCTGACGATTACGGGCGCGCGGAATGTTAGAAGCAGCACTCCAATTTAATTTAAAAACGGCCGAGCTATCTGGCAATTCTGAGATTCAACATGTCGTCCGTACTTTGAGTGATCTCAAAGGGATTTTTCGTGACGAGAAATTGCGAAGCTCCCTTCCGCAAAACACGGTCGCTTACAAAGTTCAAACTTTCTTCCCCGTAAAAGAGGGCACGAATGGTGGACTTTTTTGGGGAAGCACTTTCATCGAACCTGGAATGATTGGCGATGAATATTTTATGACCAAAGGACATTTTCACGAGCTTCGCGACCGCACTGAAATCTACATGGGTGTTGCGGGCGTTGGTGCTTTGATTTTGATGGATGAAAGTGGTCGCACTTGGTGTGAGCGTATGCATCCGGGAAGTGTTCATCCGATCCAGGCCAGAGTTGCTCATCGAGTGGCGAATGTTGGAACTGAACAACTTTCCTTTCTTGCTTGCTGGCCTGCGGATGCAGGACACGACTACGAAACCATCCAAAAAGACGGCTTCGGTGCGCGTCTTCGCTGCGTGAACGGTGTTCCGCAGTTGGTTGAGGAAAACGAATGATGAAAGCGCTCGCGATCGACATTGGCGGAAGTCACGCGACGTGCGCAATCGTTTCTGACCGAACAATCGTATCGCAAAAAACTATTTCCTACACAGACAATGAAAATTTGATGGCGATCCTCCCAAAACTCGGTGAGGCGATCCGCAGCTTGGTAGCAGAACAAAATTCTACCTTTCGTGATTTCGCAGGGCTCGCAGTTGGGTTTTGCGGTTTGGTCGACACACGTAACCGCAGTGTACTTTCAACCAAGGGTCGCTTCAGTGATGCGCACGAAATTAATTTGCGTTCATGGACCCGAGAGAACTTTGATTTAGAACTCTTTATCGAAAACGATGCGCGTATGGCTCTTCTAGGAGAGTGGTATGCAGGCAGCGGCGAGGGTTCAAACGACCTCGTCATGATGACTCTTGGAACTGGAGTTGGCGGAGCTGCGATGATTGAAGGTCGATTGCTTCGTGGCAAACATTACCAAGCTGGATGTCTGGGTGGGCATTTGCCGATTCAGATGAATGGCCGGGTTTGTCCGTGTGGCAATGTTGGCTGTGTCGAAGCGCATGCTTCAACCGCAGTCCTCCCCGATCTATGCAAGAGCTGGCCGGGCGTGGGGAAGAGTTCGGTTGCTGACTTAATCGGAACTCAGTTTGGATTCCGCGAAATTCTAGACCACAAAAATAAGGGCGACGTCGTCGCCGGCGAAATTTTTGATTCTTGCGTAAAGGCATGGGCCGCTGGAAGTGTTGCACTCATTCACGCTTATGACCCTGATTATGTGATCATTGGCGGCGGCGTGATTGAAGGCGCAGCTGACGAGATTCTACCTCACGTTCAAGAGCATGTGAATAAACACGCTTGGACGCCGTGGGGAAAAGTCTCAGTTCGCGCGGCTAAACTTGGAAATCGTGCAGCTTTGCTCGGTGCAGTGCCGCTCATTCAAGGAGCGCAAACATGAGCCAATCTTTGCGACCTAATTACGATCGATTTCCATTTATTCCGGTTCCATTCGAGCAGCAAGATCTCCAGCTTGGGTGGCAAAACATCACTTCGCGTATCAAAGCGCTCGCTAAGCCAAACACAGTTGTTTGTGTTGAGTGCTATCCCGGAGTTGATCAAGCGATTTTGCGAAGTGTCCTTCTCGATGCATTAAAGCCAGATTGCTTTGTTGATACTTCGGAATGTTTTAAAGATGCTGCTGAGATTGATTCGATGGTGCAGCCGCACCTCACGAATGATCCGGTTTTTGGCCGTTTAAATGGTCTTTCGATTAACGATTTTTTGAATGTTGAGAAATTGTCGGCCGCAAAGAAGAAGCTTGAAAATCGAAAAGGTCTAGCTGTTGTCATTGGTGTTGGCGCGAGTCTGGTAGCAAATGACCAAGATCGCGTTTTAATCTATGCTGATCTTGCGCGCTGGGAAATTCAAATGCGCCAGCGAAGTGGCGAGCTGGCCAATCTTGCTAGCGACAATTTCAAAGCGCGCCCGTCAGAGAAATACAAACGTGCTTACTTCGTCGATTGGCGTGTAGCTGACCGATTGAAGAAGAAACTTTTGCCGAAATTGGACTTCTTCCTCGATACGCATAATCCCGCTGAACCAAAGATGATTACTGCTGAAGTTTTTCATCGCGGCTTGAAGCTTGCAGTTCAAAGACCATTTAGAGTGGTTCCGTTTTTTGATCCAGGCCCTTGGGGCGGACAATGGATGAAAGAAGTCTGTGATCTCCCGCGTGATAAACCAAATTATGCTTGGTGTTTTGATTGCGTGCCTGAAGAAAACAGTTTGATGCTAGGTCTTGGTTCAACGCGAATTGAAATGCCTTCGCTTAATCTCGTGTTCCAACATCCGGTGGAACTTCTTGGTGATCGTGTTCATGCGCGCTTCGGTGCAGAGTTCCCAATTCGTTTTGATTTTCTTGATACGATGGGTGGCGGAAACCTAAGTCTCCAAGTGCATCCGCTCACAGAATATATCCACGACAACTTCGGCATGCAGTACACACAAGACGAGAGTTACTACCTTCTCGACGCGGGTTCAGACGCGACTGTGTACCTAGGTGTAAAAGAAGGCGTGAAGCCGAAAGAGATGATCAGTGCTCTTCATCACGCACAAAACTCAGGCGAGCCGTTCCCCGACGATAAGTTTGTGAATCGCTTCCCTGCAAAAAAACATGATCACTTCCTAATTCCTGCAGGAACGATTCACTGTTCAGGTAAGAACGCGATGGTTCTTGAGATTAGTGCGACCCCTTATATTTTCACATTTAAACTCTGGGATTGGGGCCGCGTTGGTCTTGATGGTCGTCCGCGACCGATTCATATTGATCATGGTGCCGAAAATATTCAGTGGTCTCGTGATACGAAATGGGTAGAAAAAAACCTAGTGAATTGCATTGAGCCCGTTGCTGAAGGTATTGGCTGGCGCGAAGAGCGCACCGGACTTCACGAGAGAGAATTTATTGAAACTCGCCGGCATTGGTTTTCAGAACTCGTTCCGCACACAACTGGTGGCGGCGTGAATGTTTTGAACTTAGTCGAGGGCCGAGATGCTCTCGTCGAAAGCCCTACGAATGCATTCGAGCCGTTTGTCGTTCATTACGCAGAAACGTTTATTGTTCCGGCATGTGTTGGTGAATATACGATTCGTCCGCTCGATGGCGCTAAACCATCCGCAACAATCAAAGCCTACGTGAGAGCATAAGCTATGAACTTCAACCCAGGACTTTCAGTTAACGTCTCAACTCAGCCGCTTGGGTTTTCTTACGGGCCAGGTGTGCTTGGCCCACAAGCTGAGCTTCGATCGCTCGATGCAATTCGCAAAAGCTTGAAAAATCCAAATTGCGATGGACCAGATCCGGTTTATGCAATCGTGATGGATGTTCGAAAAGAAGAACACGACGAGGAACTTAAGCGTAGAAACCTTTTATTCGGAATCGTAACCTATGCAACTGGACGCTTAGGTTCAGAACCGATTCGCAGTCAGGGACACATCCATCGTGTGTCTACGCATAGCGGATGGTCTCCGCCTGAGCTTTATGAAATTTGGACCGGCAAGGCAATTATCTACATGCAAGAGTTCGCTGCCGACCAACCAGGAAGATGCTTTGCTGTTCATGCAAACCCAGGCGATTGCGTAGTTGTTCCACCGGGCTGGGCACATTCGACGATTAGTGCCTCAGTCGATGAGCCGCTAACGTTCGGTGCTTGGTGTGATCGTGATTATGGTTTTGAATACACCGAAGTTCGAGCGCGCAGTGGCCTTGCATGGCTTCCAACCCTCGATGATAAAAACGAAATCAAATGGTTTCAAAACCCGAAGTATCATTCTTCAGAAATTACGATACGCACCGCTCGCGCATATCCAGAACTCGGCCTGATTCAAGGTGTTGTCACCTCTCCACCAAAACGAGCTGCTTGAGCA
>JANOUF010000048.1:0-15053 GCA_031416685.1 Bdellovibrionales bacterium | reverse complement strand
GTTTTCTTTAGGTCGTGCTCAGGAGCAGGGAATCGATGCTTGTAATCCTTAAGCTTCTTTTTCTCCTTGGACATTTGCCTCCAGAGTTTGTTGACTGCCATGTCGACGGATCGGTCAAAGTCATTGGCAATGCCCTGCGCTTTGTATTTGCGACGTCCTTCCATAATTTGCACGTCGACAATGCACTCGTGTCGTTGCGCTGAGAAGATGACATGCACGTCCATCGGCTTGATTTCGAATTTGAGAAGTTTTTCGAAGCGCGATTGGAAGTGCTCCACTAGAGCGTCACTGGTATCCACGTGTAAGAACGTGTACTCAAGTTTCATTTACGGTTCCCCCTTTGTCTTATTTAATTATCGGTCTGAAAGCCGCTCCCAGAAAGGGGTCCGCACAAATTTAATTTGATCGTGATGGGAGAATCTCAATCGCATAGCGTCTATACAGGTAAATTCTCACGATGAGACGCAAAAAAAATTATGGTTTTGATTAGCTACCATCAGCGATGGGAATTTTCTGGCTATTTTGCAGTCGCTTCAGCGACTGTCTCACGAACTACGACGACTTTGATTTGGCCTGGGTAGGAACATTCGTCTTCGATTTTATCCGCAATATCGCGGCAAAGTTTAAGTGAAAGCTGATCGTTAATTTTTCTCGCATCGACAACTACGCGAACTTCACGGCCAGCGTTGAAAATCATCGTGCGAAGCACTCCTGGAAACCCATCGCCGATCGTTGAGAGCGCTTCGATTTTCTGGTTATACGTGTTCACCGTCTGTCTGCGAGCGCCCGGGCGCGCACCCGAGATCGCGTCAGCTGCAATGACTAAGAACGCCAGGTCCGTTGATGGTTGCTCTTCATAGTGATGGGCCTTTACTGCGTGGACGATGTGAGCTGCTTCACCATGGTTTTGAATGAATTCAGCACCGATGACCGCGTGGCCGCCGTCTACGCTGTGATCCATAGCCTTACCGATATCGTGGAGGAGGCCAGCACGTTTCGCATCTTTGCGTTTTACACCGCCGCCGAATTCAGACGCAATGATTCCGCAGAGCCAGCCGACTTCTGCACAATGGAAATACTGGTTTTGTGCGAATGAGTATCGGTATCTGAGTGCACCCATCATCTTTTTCACTTCGACGTGAAGATCTGGGCAATTCAGTTCATTGGCAACTCTGCGGCCGTCTTCTTCGATCTTGCGAAGTAGATCAGCTTTTGTCTTCTCAACGACGCGACTGATGGAGTGCGCGTCGATTTTCTTTTCTTTGAGTAATTTTTCAAGGCAACGAGTGGTGAGCTCGCGGCGGACCGGATCGTACCCAGCAACAGCAATTGTGTTGTCCTCAGTTAAGACGAGATCAACCCCGCAAGCTTGTTCAAGGAGCTTGAGATTCGCGCCCTCAAGACCAAGGAGTCGTGCCTTTTGCTCAGGGCTCTCAAGCTCGACAGTACCGATGCCGCGCTCAGTACACGATGCGCGAGCAAATCGACCGATTACGATACTTAAGATTCGTTTCGCAATACCCTCAGCGTCGGCTCGCGCTTCGTCTTCGATACGTGCAGCACGTTTCTTCGCTTCGATATGCAAACCGTTCTCAACTGTTTGGTAAACTTGCGTTTTGAGCGCCTCCGCATCGCCGCCAACAATGGATTGGAGCTTCTCGACAACGTTTTTCTTTAAAGTGCGAAGCTTTGCTTTTTTGTCGTCGTATGCGGCTTGCTTTTGCGCCGCCTGTCTTTCCATTTCACTTAGCTCGCCCGCGCGTTTTTGGAGATCTTTGGTGTCCTTGTGGAATGAACGATCGAGTTCGCTTCGCTTATTGCGATAAACTTTTTCTTTTTCCTGAACGCGGTTTTCGATTTGCGTGACTTCTTTTTCGTTTTTGCTCCAGATTTGGTCTTCGTACTCGGTTGCGTGTTCACGCGCTTCGCTCATGAGTTCTTCAAAGCGGTCCTTAGCATCAAGTACGATCGCTTCGGCTTCTGCCTCTGCGGCTTGCAGACGGCGCTGACGGGCAATTTGGAAGAGCCAAAGGCCAACTCCAGTGCCGAATAAACTGCCGATAAAAAGTGAGATGAGCGCAACAACCACTAGAAGAATTTCTTTCGCTTGCTAGAGGGAAGGATCTTTAAAACGTCGCGATACTTCGCGACCGTTCTTCGAGCAATCTGAATACCATCTTTTTTGAGCAAGTCCACGATCTTCTGGTCCGACAACGGATTGCGATTGTCCTCAGCTGATACCAAGTCTTTTATTTTAAGTTTAACCGACTCGCTCGCAAGTGCGTCACCGTCTGACGTTGAAATCCCGGAGTTGAAGAAATACTTCAGCTCGAAAATTCCTCGCGGCGTGTGTACGTATTTTGCTGTAGTCACCCGGCTCACAGTTGATTCGTGCATTCCGATGTCGTTTGCAATATCTCGAAGAATCATTGGCTTGATGAACTCTGGTCCTCTGTCGAAGAAATCTTTTTGGTGTTTAACGATTGATTCGGTCACTTTATAAATTGTTCGTTGCCGCTGATGAATGGACTTAATCAACCAAACTGCTGATCGCAACTTTTCTTGAATGTAATCTTGCGTGTCGCCGCTTTGTTTCGTTGCAGTACCGTCTTTGCTGCCTTTTAAGATATTTTTGTAGAGGTTTGAAATTCGAAGACGTGGCAGTCCATCTTCGTTCAAAGATACCATGTAATCATCGCCGACTTTATACACGTAAACATCTGGCGTGACGTAGTGGGTGTCGTTTGGCATGAACGAGCGCCCCGGCTTTGGATCCATCGTGTAGATGATCTTGCACATCTCGACGACTTCACTCATTTGCAGGCCCATGCCTTTAGCGATGCCGTCGTAATTTTTCTTCTCAAGATCTTTCAAATGATTCTTGATTAGGTGAACGAGATCTTTCGTGTCTTCTTGCAAATGCTTAGCTTGAATCAACAGACATTCTTGCAAGTCGCGCGCACCAACGCCTGGTGGATCGAATTCCTGAACGTAAGGAAGTACGCTTTCGAGATTTTCTGCGTCAACGTTTTCAGCGGCCGCAATTTCAGCCATCGGAGATTTAATGTAACCTTCGTCGTCGATGTAGCTGATCAAAATTCCACCGAGAAGTTGTTCTTCCTCGCTGAAACCCGACAAGCTCATCTGCCACATCAAGTGATCAAAAAGCGATTGGCTCGTTGAGATCAGGTTCTCATAGTTCATGATCTCTTCGTTGCCGCCAGCCATGTTGTTGGTGGCAGGCTTATACTGCTGATCGATGTACGCTTCCCAATCGAACTCGTCTTGGCGCTGAGGATCTTGATCATTCGTAGTGCTGTCGGAGCCTTCTGCTCCTTGAGTGGATTCCGCCTGTATTGGCTCTTCGGATTCTTGTGCAAGCTCCGCATTTTCTTCGAGGACTGGATTCTCTTCGAGTTCTTTTCGGATCGCTGTCTCAAGTTCCATGCGCGAAAGCTGCAGGAGCTTGATCGCCTGCTGTAATTGCGGCGTCATCCGCAGGGTCTGCGAGAGATTCATGGACTGTTTCATTCCGCCTGACGACATGACCTTCTCCTAAAGCTTAAAGCTTTCACCCAAATAAAACTTACGTGCGATTTCACTGTTTGCAATCTCATCGGGAGTGCCTTGCACCTGGATGCGCCCGTCTTTGAGAATGTAAGCATGGTCACAAATACCAAGCGTTTCGCGAACGTTGTGATCTGTGATCAAAACGCCGATTCCTCGCTTCTTGAGATCTCGAATAATATTTTGAATGTCTCCGACGGCGATCGGATCGATCCCGGCAAACGGCTCGTCGAGCAAAATAAACTTTGGTTCTCCCGCGAGAGCTCGCGCGATTTCAACACGTCGGCGTTCACCACCCGAAAGTGCAAAGCCGTGGCTGTCACGAATGTGCCCGACTGAAAAATCATTTATGAGTTCTTCAAGGCGTTCTTGCTTCGCCGTGCCTGAAACCCCTTGCGCTTCGAGCGCCACGATAATGTTCTCTGCCACAGTTAAACGGCGGAAAATACTTGGCTCTTGCGGAAGGTAACTTAAGCCCACACGTGCGCGTTGAAACATCGGCATTTCACGAATCGAAAGATCATTGAGCAAAATATCGCCGGCATCCGGCTGCACGAGGCCCACAACCATGTAGAAGCTCGTTGTCTTGCCAGCTCCGTTGGGTCCAAGGAGTCCCACGACTTGTCCTGCGTCAACGTCGAAGGTCACGCCATCCACCACTTTGCGCGACCGAAATGTTTTTGAGATATCGCGAATGTGAAGTTGTGCGCTCATCGCGAAGCCTTTTGCGTCGTGCTCGATTCGATTTTTGCACGAGCTTTGGACACTTGAACTTCGCGGCCACCTTTTAGAAAAACGATTTCATCGCCAATGAGTTCGTCACCGCTTTGTACGACTCTCGGCATTCCGTTGAATACGAATTTATCGTTGTCGAAGTGCACACTGACTTTTTGCGACGTCGCCCATTTGTCGACATCCGTAACTTTCACGCCACCTTCGACGGTAACAGACTCAACCGTCTGACCGTCAGGTCGATAGACGAAGCGCGCCTCCGGTCCCGAGATACGAAGCGTATCGACGTCGATCACGACATTGCCCATGAAGCGTGCTGAATTTGTTTTGCCGCTGAATTTTGCGCCACCACTTGAGATCGCAGCGACTTTTCCGTCTTTAATGGTTTTGCGAGCACGGACGTTGTTAGCAAGAACGATCTCGTTTGAATTCATATTTGCAGTGAGATCGTTACCGGTCATTTGCAAGCGAGTGCCGTTTGCCTCAAGTGGACCCGTCATTTGGACGTCGTGCGGACTTGTGAGTAAACGCTCACTTGAGTTGTAGTCTACCGCTTCGGTTTTAAAGGTGTAACCGTTCGTTGAGCGAGTGACGACGTCGCCAGAAATGCGAATGTTGTTTTTCTTCACATCCACTTGGCCCTGTTTGCCTGTCACTGTGTAAACCACACCATTACCGCCGAAAAATTTTACTTTTACGTTCTCGATGATCCAGTCTTCATTTTCAGTCATACGAATTGCGCGTACCGCGTTCAATTCCCACTCTTTTGTGTCGCCGCGAGAACCTATGCTCGATACACCTTGCATTGTGTGTTGAGCGCCCGTGTCCGCGGTTGTGGTTTTTTGTTGCTCTTGCCCGTTGTCTTCAGGAGGGACCCCGACTTCTTTTGGGGCAATGACGATAATCTCAATCACAAGAATGCACAGGAGAAGACCCAGAATAAATCCGTTCCTCCTGTTCATTTGTTCACTCCCTTAATTAGAAAATTACCGCAGAAAAAAATCAGTAAAAAACCCAGCAAAAAAACCGCTAAATCCTGAATTCGATTCAAGTTTAGTATAACACAAGAGTGGCACGAAATTGGCAAGCAAAAGCCAAATAGAAGCCAAAATAGAACCGTGGAGAATGTGCCCATAGGGCCTCAAAAGATCATTTGATCGACACTCCTCGGAAAATTCCTCGCGGGTAGAATGCGGCTTCGATAGTCGACTCGAAACGAACACAACTAGACGAAAGATGTGGCAAGTTTATTTAAAATTTACCCGATAACAGCTTGTGGCACAGAAACTGTGGTTTGTTTATTCAGACGATGTTGTAAACGGTCCGTTCAATACGGAAACCCTCACGCAACAAATTCAAGATCGCAAATGGAGCGAGACCTGCTTTGTTTGGTGGAAGGGTCAACGCGAGTGGATTCCTGTTGCTACATGGCAAAAAAATTTAGATTCAATTGTGAACGCAAGCGAAGACAAAACACAGTCTCCGATATGGTACATCGATAACGGTACTGGTTCGCCAGTGGGTCCGCTAACCAAAGAAGAGATGTATCAGCACTTACGTGGTTTTAGTTCCATCGGTAAAGTGCGTCTGTGGACCGCTGGAATGCAACATTGGGCTCCGCTCTTTGATCTTCCAGATGTCATTGATGAGTTAGGCATGAGTCGTCGAGAGCATCATCGTGCACCTCTCATGGGCACAGTTGCGATCACTTCTGTGAGCGGCACCGCTTCGACAATCATCACTCGAGCTGCATGTATCAGTGTTGGAGGCTGCGGCCTTAACGACGCGAAGGCGTTGAACTACGGCGATGAAGTACAGTTAGTAATAAAGAGTAGTGAATTCCCAAATCCAATCCGCATGCAGGCATTAGTTATGTACGTCACGTCTAGTGGCTATGCTGGCCTCAAATTCCATCAAATGCATTCGGAAACACATGCGTTGATCTTTGATTATGTGAAGAAGTTTGTCGACGCTGCTGGCGGATCTCGCCAGCGCAAATCTGCTTAAAATTCTTTAGACTTACTCAGCTGGTTGAACAGTCGCGCCCTGAGTCTTCATGACCGCGAAGTTAATTTCCGTAGCACCCGCGTTTTGAATCGTGCTCATGACTTTTTTAATCGTTAACACGTCAATGTTCTTGTCCGCTTGCAACGATACGCGAAGGTATTCTTCTGATTCTGCGTCACCGCCAACCTTGGCTTGATCAATTGTTTCCTTTACTTGATTCAAGCCTGGGATCGCTGATTTTTCTTTGTCAGCTTTGAAAGCGGCTTGAAGTTTTGTATAGAGCGGAACAATGTTCCATTCTTGTTGCTCACGTACGTCGGCGAATTTTGCGATAATTTCGCTATCAAGAAGGATATTTTCTTTGCCCACTACCACCACGTGGGCTGGTTTAAGCTCTCGCACTTCGCTTGCCTTAGGGAGCTCGACGGCATCGTCGACTTCGATAACAGAACCGGTAACGTTGTAGTTTTGTAGAAGGAACACGACGAGAACAGTGAACATATCGACCATCGCAGTGAGCGAGAGCATTGCTACGATATTTCGACCGCCGCCGCGCCTTGGACGATTATGACGATCACGGATTCCTGGTGTGAAAATCGGCATTACTCAACTCCACCCGTTAATACGGTGACTTGCGGAAAGCCGCCCAATAGGAGGGCGTCGAATCCTTTGATCATTTGTTCGTAAGTGAGTACTTCTTGCACCGACAATACGGCATCGATCTTGTCTGGATATTTTGCTTTGAACTTTTTGAGAATTTCAACCATGCCTTGCAGATCGAGTTCACCTTGTTTTTTTGGTACTAACTTCGTCTCACGTTCCATCACCACTCGAAAACCCTCGTTGCGAACATCAAGGCGTAACACCACATCCGATTTTGGAGGAGGATCCACCGGTGCCGTGTTTTCGTTTTTGTTCGCATCGATCGAAGTTCCCAGCTGAATCATGGAAACTTGCGACCAAACGGCAGTGATAAGAAGGAAAGTGATAAGTACGCTCATCAAATCGATGAACGGTACCAAGTTCAACTCGATTTGGGCACTCCTGCCTTCCTTATTGTCGTCAACCTGAGCCATGCTCTTACCGCCGTTTTTCTGAAGTTAGTTTTAGTCTTTAATCTTATCGCGGTTCGCAACAACCAAGTTCATCAAGCTCATTGAGCTTTCGACCATCTCGTTTAAAAGACGACCCACGCGAATTTGGAAGTAGCCGTAAAATAAAATACCAACGATGGCCACGATTAGACCGAACGCGGTGTTCAACAAGGCTTCCGAGATACCTTTTGAAAGTTCCTGTGCTTTTTCGGCACCAGAAATTTGCGCAACCGCACTGAACGATCGAATCATACCGAAGATAGTACCGGTTAGACCGACGAGAGTTGCAACGTTGGAGAAGACCGCGAGGAACGCAGTCCAACCTTCGATGCGAGGAGTTTCACGAAGGACGGCTGCGTCCATCGCAACTTGCACTTCTTCATCTGGGCGGTGGTTCATAACTTGAACCAAACCCACCTTCAAAGTGTTGGTGAGGGGTGTTGGTTTGCTATCGCAGTATGTGATCGCTTGGCGAACGTCACCGCGAAGTACCATGCCGAAGAGATGTTCGTTGAAGTCTGCCTTATCAATCGAGAAGCTTGTTAGCTCCATGAAACGCTTAACGATCAAGAAGATCGTAAAAGCAAAGATAAGCGCAATAACGTACATCCCGGCGCCACCGGTTGTAAATGCGTGGACAATAAAATTGTCCGAGTTTTGTACCGCAGTTGTTGCGATTTGTTCTTCCACTGGATGTCTCCTCCGTAAGTTGGCCCTAAACCGTTTGTTTAATAACTAAATCAATTTGAGAAGTAGAATGGATACACGACAGTCACCTCTTGGTTTGTCGGTGGCTCCGGGAATCTCAACGTGCGGATATGATCGCGAACGCAACCTGCCACATCGCTGCCTACTTCACTACCCTTTACTCTTGCTGATAGAACTCTGCCCTGTTCGCCGAGAGTCCACTCGATAACAACCTTACCGACGAGGTCAGGATTGCGATTGAGTTGTCGCTCGTAACAAGTTCGGAATGAACGAAGGTTTGCTTGGATCACCCGGCGAATTGCTTCGCGATCGATCGAGCCAGAGAATGATTCTTCGTTTCCGCCCGGCACGATACTAACGCCAGTACGTTTTCCAAGTCCGCCAGTTCCGTAACCGCTCATGCCACTTCCACGGCCTTTTGGATCGCCACCTGCGATACCAACTTGCGCGGTACCTGTGCCGCCACGACCGGTTTCTTTGAGTGCAGAACCTAAGCCTTCGCCAGCGCGGTTCTCATTTTGACCAGCGCGACCAGAAGCTGAATTCGCCATTCCAGTTAGTTCGCCCGCACCGCTATAGCTAGTTGCAGTTTCATTTTGTTTTCCGCCACCACCGAACACTGAAGCCGCGCCGAATTTTTTTACGTCACGACGTTCAGACTTCGCTTGTGCGCCTTCAACCGGGCCACGCTTCACGGCTCCACCTTGTTTTGTTGAGCCGTAGTCACGCGGACCATCTTTTTTCGCTGGGGCAACGTTTGCGGCTTTTCCTGCATTCGGGTTCGGATCAGGATTTTGCGCTTTTTGCTGTGCTGGCTTCGTACTTTCTACTTTCATTGGAACTGGCGTCGCCTTAGTTGGCGGCGGCGTTGGTTGCGGCGCCTCAACAACTTCAATAGGCGGCTGTCGCAACATTTTCTCCATCTGAATCTTTGCGATTCGAGATGGATCATCTGTGAGGTCGTCATCCAAACCTTTAGGTGGCGAATACAAGAATGTATAAAGCCAAGTGATCATGACTAAACCTACTGCCATTAAAATTCCGGCGATTTCAGAAGCGGAAAGATCAAAAAGAGGTGCGGCAAGCGGCTTTGGCGAATCCGAGGTATATCGAACGATGATCGACACTTGTTCGCTGAGTTCAATGCGAACCATTTCGCCTTGATCAAGCGTCAGCGAGTAGCCGTTTGCATCTCGAATCATGCGATTTTGCCGTGTGAGTTCAGCGAAGTTCGACGACTGCTGTCCTTTGATCAATTCACCTGTGTAATCCGTGCTGATGAGTACAACGGCTTGCGATTCGATTTTAATGAGTGGCACGCGACGTTGTTTTGAGAGCATCACTGGCAAGACAATGTTGCAATCCGGGAGTGAGCCCATTGTGACAACAGTTTTGCCGGAGAAGTGATAACTATTGATGACACGTTCTTTCCACATCACCAAAACTTCAACGACCGTACCTTTACTTGGCTTTACAAAATCACGGTACGATTGATATTTGCTTGGCGGAGCGAAAGTTTTTTTAGTCTTATGCGTTTTTTTAATTTGTGGACGAGGGCGTGAAATTGGCTGCGTGCGCGGAGTTGGCGCACGACCTGCCCCGCCACCTGGTGAGGGTGCCGAAGGTTCCAAATTTTTTGGCGGCTCAGGAATTTGTGGAGCAATTGGAAGTTCCGTCGACATCGCCGCTTGCGACATAATCGGCGGAGCTACTGGAGCCGGCTTCGGTTGTGATGCAGCTGTTGAAAGATTTGCCGACGGGCTTGGTGCCGAAGGAGTTGGCGGTGCCTTTGGCTTCGGAACGCCAATGTAAAACTCAATTCTGTGATCGCCAACTTTGATGACGTCGCCAGATTCAAGTTTTGCGTCGAGAACTGTGTCGCTATTTTTTTTTGTTCCAGTTTCAGAACCAAGATCGCAAATGTAATAAGAGCCGTCGCGCGATTCGATCGCACAGTGGATTGAGCCAACACGTCCGTCTGTGATCGGAACTTGTACGTCCGCTTGGCTGCCGATCACGATTTGGCCATCGTCGGTGAATTGTTTTACGCCAACAAGTTGATCCGCTTTGTAAATGCGTAAGACGACCGGTTGTTTCAATTGCCACTTCCTTTGCGTTCAACATCCTCAGCTGTCTTTCGCATTTCCGGAACGAAGTCGTCACGGAGGCGAATGAGCCGCTTGTAATTGAATTGTCGCTTCTGCATGAGATAGAAAAGTTCCGGTTTTGCAGCCGCACCTTCAACCAACTGATCTTCGAAGTCGATTGTCGTCGATTTTTTCTGTGACGATTTCTTTGCCGCTGGTTTGGCGGCGTCTTGGGCAAAAGCAAACGATATTGGCGCAATGACTAAAGCAGTCGCTACCAAAAAATGGACGCCGATAAACAAGATGAAGCGCACAAGATGCATGCTTGTCATTTTATCCCACTTCTTGCTTTCTTTTCGAGTTCATTCGCGCGGTCCAGGACGTCTTTTCTTTCGGATTCGAGAAACTTCACCTTAGTTGCCACGGCAAGCCCCTCTTTAGGCTTGTTCATGTACTCGACGAGGAGAATTGCGTAGTTCAAATGAAGCGTCACATCTCGCGGATTTTGCTTAATCAACTCCGAGTAGATCTTTTCAGCACGACTAAGATTGTTTGTTGCTCGCAATGCGATGGCGTAGTTGTTCGCGATCGAAGCGCTGTTTTTATTCGCGCTAAATGCATTCTCTAAAAGCGGAAGGGCGCGGTTGTAATCGCCACCCTGGACGTAGAGCGAGCCTAAGTTGCCTTGAATTTCAGGATTACTATCGTTGAGGCGGTACGCACGCTTCAGAGTTGAGAGAGCGCCGGCCGAGTCGTTCTCGGCAATTTGAATGAGCGCGAGATTATTAAGTATTGAACCTTCTTTTTGGTTTTTCTCAAAAGCTTTATCCAATAAAAACTTAGCGGCACCCAGACGGCCTTGGCGATAGAGAGACATAGCAACCGCATTCAACGCAACCGGATCAGATCCGTTGGTTGCAAGAATTTTCGATGCTTCCGCAACGACGGCGTCGTGCTGACCCGAGCGCACCGCAGTTGAGAGCGGCTGATATTTTTTGTCGACTGAACGAGCAGGGCGCGCTTCAGCAATATCTTTTGGCATGTTCAGCTTAGGCGAAGAGCTGTCGGCTTGATCCATGCGCTTATCGTCAAAAATTTCTCCGCGAACACTGTTGTTTTCTTCAGGCTCTTGGAAGTCCGAGTTGCTCTTGCTGGTTTTGAGAGAAGCACAACCTGATAGAGCTAAGAAAACGGCTGCGAGAAGAAGCTTATTTAACATCACAAACTCATCCAATCCACTGCTGCTGGCATTGCTGGAATTTCGCCTGGATCCTCGGCTTGAGGATCGTATTGCGATAGCCCGCGCCGAGCAATTCGTGCCCAATCATTGAAAGCTTCAAGCTCAATTGACTTATCAACTGCTGCTTTGTACGAGTTCTTGGCTTCGTTCTTAATGTTGTTTACTTCCTGGCCGATGAGTTCTTTATACTTCGCGCCCTCTTCTGCGTTGAAGCCAGCCGGAACCGGAATGCGCGAAAGGCTTCCAACATTGATATCGAACATCTGACCAGAGCTTGCCAATGCCGCAACAATCATCGGTCCGTAATCGAAGCGAATGACGTCTTTCATCTCCGCAATATACTTTTCGCGAAGTTGCTTAAGTTCTGTCGCAGCTCGTGCTTGTTGACGGTCGTTCGCTGTAAAGCGGATTTGCTTGATTCGACCAAGTACCTCTTGCGCAAGAATGAAACGCGATTCAGCTGCATACTGAACGCCCGCTTCTTTACCTTGGCGAGCGAAAGCTTTGTATGTAGCGATCGTGCGCTGATAGCCTTCTTTTGCTTTCGTGACACGGCCCAAGCGCTGTGAGATCTGCGAATAGTAGAAATGCGCTTTCATGATGTTTCCGACATCACGAGCTGGAGACTTCAGATAAGTGTCGTAAAACGCTGCGGCCTGACCGAGACGATTCCGTTTTCTAGCAATTTCAGCTTCCGCAAAAATTGACTCATAACGATCGCTCTTTTTACTCTTGGTTAAGTACGCCTCGTAGTTGCGAACTGCGGCGGTGTATTCGCCCAAGCCGTCATATATTACGGCAGCATTGTAGTAAGCGTTAATCGCAACTGGATCCTTAGGATTCGCAATCGCATAGCTTTCATATTGTTTCGCAGCTAGATCCAACTGACCCGTTTGCTGATACAGACGAGCTATCGCATTTCGCGAATCATTTTGAAGTTTAAGAACTTTCGGATCTTTAGTTGGAATCGCTAAAACCTGACGGTGGTTTCGTATTGAACTTCCAATATCGCCTGCTTTTTCGAAACTAACTGCTGCGTTAAACCGGGCGGCAGTAGAAGTGTCGGCTGTACGATATTTATTTGCGTAGTCTTCGAATTGTTTCGCGGCTGCGGCGTGATCGCCCCCATCGGAAGCTTTTTGTGCAGCAACATACCCAGCTTTTTCGAGCATTGTTTTGATATCTTCGCCGAACTTACTCTTTGCAATCGCTGGATTGGCAAGAAGCTGATTCGCACGCTCAGAAAGCCCGGCCATATCACCACGAAGCTTGTAGATGTCGAGTAACAGGTTTCCTGCGATCTCAGCATTTTGCGATTTTGGATCCGTCTTTAAGATATCTTCAAAAATTGCCATCGCTTTGTCGAAGTGGTTGTACGAGTAATACAAAACACCAAGACGACGCTTGATATCTGAAACCTTCTCGCCTTTTGGATCTACCTCGAAGTAACGTTGAGCCGCGCGCTCGAAACGAGCCACTTCAGGATCGAGTGGCATCGTCTCAACCGAATTACCGCGTCTTTTATCGATAGATTCCGTCGTTGGTAAATCTTTTTCGAGAGCAAGCACCGCGTTCGTAACTGCTTTGTCGTTGTACTTACCTTTTGGATCAATCTCTGAAGATTTCATGTAGGCCGACGCCGCAGACGAGAACTTACCCATGTCGAACAAAAGTTCGCCGTGGAAGAACTGCATCTCAGCGACGTTCGCACCGGTCGTGAAGTACTTATTATATAGAGCGTATCCAGCACTCGCTTGGGTCTGTGAAAATTGTGCGCGGGAGTTTTGCGCTGCCGCGTGCATTTGGAGTACGTAGTTACGAAGAGTTGTTTCTTGAAGTTTTGCGCTCTCCTCAAGAAGCTTTGTATTCTTCGCGTTCGTTTCAGCCCATGAACTTTTGGGTCCGAAATCCTCTAACCAAGTAACAAGCTCTTCCCTGAAACGTTTCTGATCCGAAGTCGCAAAGCCTAATAGGATTTGATATTGGTATTCCGCTGCGCGCTCGCCAGCCGGATTCTGTGCGATCAAATCTTTAAAGATAGATGCAGCCGCTACACGGTTACCTGCATCGGCATACGTATACGCAAGTCGCTCAAGCATTTTGAAAGTCAGCGATTCGTCTTGAGCAACACGAGCAAATTCTTGCGGTGCTTTTGTTGGGTCGCCCGCTTCAGCATAAAACGGAACGTAGTCTTTCAAAGCTTCAGATGCGAGACGAACACGGTTGACCGATTTGCGATCGCCGCCACCAGCGGCCGCGGCTTCAGCAGTCCGACTTACTTTTACGACTCGCTCGAGCATTTTCAATGCCGTTGTTACTCGGTTCGTTCGATACAAACACCATGCAGCTTTAAACATCGCAAGTGTGTTGAGGCGAGCCGATTTCTTTTGGATTACTTTTAGGTAGTTATCAAGCGCCGGCTGCCAACGATCGTTTTCGAAATAATATTCGCCGAGTGCGAAGTGCGAATCAGTGATGAACGGGCTATTTGGATACTCACGTACCAGTCGTTGATAGTACTTTTCACCCGCTTTGACATCGCCGGCATCGAAGTGATTCAGACCTAAGAAGAAGAGTGCTTGGTCTAATTTCTTGTCTTGAGGGAAATCACGAATAAACCATTCATAAAGCGCAATGGCTTTCTTGTTGTATTCGCGCGCTTCGCTTAAATCGAGTCTCGGTTTTACAGTCGTTTTTTTAGCTAAAAAGTCTTTAATCTTTTCGTCGTATTCAGACTGCCTGCGGAACTCGATGAGCTGCGCTTTTTCAACATAGGCTTCCGCCAAACGCAGCCAAATTTCTCCACGGCTGCGAGAGCGCTTATGCTGCTGAGAAAGTTGATAAAGACGGCGCATTTCTTCGTCGAGAAGTTTTTCGTATTCAACTTCTTTTTGATTTCCGCCATAGAACTCACCTGAGCGAGGCGGCTTCACTTCGCGCAAATCTCTCGCTTTTGCTTCAGGCGTCTGGAGCGCTCTCGATGACGGAAGCGCTACGCTTTTACGCTGTAAATCAAGTTTCTTGCTAGAGCGCGCATCAGACGCTTTCGCCGACTTTTTAGCCGGCGCTTTTTTCGGTGCAGCCTCTGCGGGCTGCCCAAGCAAAAATGGAATGACCGCTATAAAAAAGCCCCGAGTTAATTTATTCACAAGCTTGAACTCCCACGAAATGGTAGTTACCGATTTCGTCGAGCCAGTATTCACCTTTGAACGGCCAGTATTCGTAGCCGTTTTGGATGAAGTACTGACGAGATGAATCTTCGTCGACCTTTGTGCGATTGATTCCCTTGCCAACGATTTCTTTTTTGATGGCATCTTTTTTACCGCGAATAACTTCGAATCGTAGGAAACCAGCTTGTTCGAATAAATCGACTAGCTCGCGGCCCACGGCTTCAAGATGCTTTTTCGCTAACCGACCGGTGAAAATTTGTGTCGCTTCCAAACGTTTCTCAACGACTTGCTTTGCGTAGCGACCGAGTGCGGAGCTGGACCAGCTGTCACCAGCGGCATTGATCAGCTTTTTCTCGCGCTCAAGTTTTCGGATGTAGCTCATGTTTCGAGCGACATCGCCCTCTTTCAAAATCTTTCGAGCAACCAGGAACGGAATCTGATAGCCACC
>JANOUF010000047.1:0-14974 GCA_031416685.1 Bdellovibrionales bacterium | reverse complement strand
GTTAGTTGGGTCTCACTAGACGAGCCGAACGAACGATGTCAGATTGTTCCTGTCAAAATCGCACGCGATGTCATTTCCTTGGCGTCCTGCTAAAAGAAAAATTCCGCTCAAATCCTCTTTAATACAATCCACAGCATCAATTCACTGGGAATAAGTTGGCACCGGATGTGCTTTTACTTCTACGTACAGGAGTCCAACTTGAACTTGATGATGGCTACTTCATCTCTCTACATACGTACTTTCGTCGTGCTCGCGATCGCGATTTGCTCGACAAAAGTCGGTGCGCAATCGCAGAGCCAAGTCTCTGCAGAGATGAATCGCATTGCGGACTCAAGCCAACTCGAGCTTAAAGGCAACAGTAATTGGAAATACGATTTGCGTCGCGATGGCGATCGCAAAGTCGTGATGCGCGTTCCGGCACTTTCATCGCCTTCGGCGGTTCGGCTTCGCGGTTATACCGACGAAGTTGTTCAAAAGGTGGAAGTAAACGAACAAGGCGTCGATGGTCAGTTTGAAATCACGTTCATCTTAAAGAATAGCAATATCGATTTCTTTGATTATCAGACCGAAGATCCGCCAAAGCTCATCGTCGATTTCTTCCCGAAAGATGACGAGAAGCCCCAAGTCGCGGAGGTAAAAAAAGAAGAACCGAAGGTCGCAGCAAATCAACCTTCAAAACTTCCAGCGAAAAACTCCGGCGACAAATCTCGCAAGCCTGCGGCCACTGAGTTTATGCAAATTCCTGGTAGCGACACAACAGTTGCAACTGGACCTAAGGTTGACCTCGGTGGCGACGGAATCGGTTCTGAAAAAGACTTTAAGCACGGCGCATTCGACGGTGGCGATCCAGAATTTAAACGTTTCTCGATGGCTGATTACGAGATCAGTGAGAAGGCAATGATTGCCAGTCTCGGCAATATCTACCTGCGCTTTCCTGCCCTCCGACTTGATTCACCACATTTGGCTACGCTTCTTAAGAACCCTCCCGTTTATGAGATCGTAAAAAAGAGCACCCCTGAAAATGAAGAAGCTCAATTGTTGTTGAAGCTTTTCATTAACAAACGTCGCACCGTTTTTGTAAAGACCGCGAAAGACTTCCTTAAGCGCTGGCCGAAAACTCAGTACGAAGAAATCATTCGCTACATGATGGCCGACACGTACTACGAGTTGTGGCGCACAGAGCACAATGCAACTGACTTTGAAACGGCAATGGGTCTTTATCGCCATCTTTCAGAGAAGTATCCAGATTCTGTTCTTGCGACACGCACATTACTATTGATGGGGTACTCGTACCTTGATCGTGGCGATAGTTTCGGTGCGCTTAAGTCATTGCAAAGATTCTTACGAGTTCGTGTTGGAACGAAGTTCACTGACCAAGTGAAAATCTCAATCGCTGAAGCGTATTTGAATTTGAATCGCTTCGACGATTCGCTCGCACAACTTAAAGACATTGAGACGACTGCAAAAAACAAAAAAGACGCAGTTGAAGCTTCATTTCGCAAAGGTGACGTGAGCTTCCAACAAAAAGATTTCGTTGGTGCTGTTCAAGCGTATGAAACAGCAATGAAGAAATACCCAGAGTTTGCGGGTCAGTTCCCGAACGTTTGGTACAACACGGCCGAAGCACAGTTCTGGCAAGGTGCTTATCGCAAGAGTTTAGATTCCTATCGTGAGTACGTTCATCGCTTCCCGGCAAATGATCATGGTGGTTACGCGCTAACTCGAGTCGGCGAACTTCTTGAGATCATGGGTGCTGGTGAAAAACGAAGTGGCGGCGCATTCCTTGAAAGTCAATTCCGCTATCGCGGTACACCTGGAGCAAACGTAGCGCGCATCCGTACTTTGATTAGTCGTTTTCCTGAGATGAAAGATAAAGAACTTCGCGCAGCCGTGAATGAAATTAACGATTTGACTGCGAAAACGGATCTTACAGGAATGAATGAGTTCGTCGCACTTGCCGCGGCTGATGGTCACTGGAAGAGAGGCGATTTCAAAACTTCAACTGAGCAGTTGATCTCGTTCTATCAACAAAATCCAAACGCGGCAAACCGTGGAAAATTCCAGCAACGTGTGGTTCGGAACATTACCTCTGCAATTAAAGACAATGTTGAGAAAGAAAACTTCATTGAAGCCTTGCGCGTGAACAGCATGTACGCACAAAATTGGTTGAAGGATTCAAACCGCATTGACACTCGTTATTATGTTGGTCGCGCGTTCGAGCAAGCCGGCGTTTATAAAGAAGCCGTTGAGATTTATCGCGACACTTTGAATCAGCTCTATTCGATTCGCGGTACTAAGCGCGAGAAAGAGCGTAGCGTGTTTGAAATTTTGCCTGATGCTGATTCAATCAATTTGCGTCTCGCAAAAACTCTCGTGCGCGAAAAGAATTTTGCGCGCGCAGCTGAACACCTTAAAGCACTTAGCTCTCCAACTAAGCTAAAAGACAAGGAATTAATTGAACGCGCGGAGGTCAGTGCTGATGTTGCAGAGGCTCGCGGTCAATTGGACACGGCGAAGAGTTTTCTATCTGAACTCGTTAGTACCTGGAAGGGTCAGCCAGTTGAAGTGAGTGGTGTTTACCTCCGCTTAGCTAAGCTTCAAAACCAAACAAAAAATTTCTCGGATGCAGATTTGGCATTGGCTAAAATCATCGCGATGCAAAAAGACACGAACCTAGTGCCGGAAGATGTTTATGCTTCAGCACTTGAACTTCGCGGAGATGTTCTCTTAGCTCGCGGCGATCGTGATGAATCCGTTCGTACCTTTAAAGAGTTACTTGAGTCTTACGACGGTAAACGTCCGCTTGGAGCTATTCGCTACAAAACCGGCAAGATCTTGTTTGATAACGGCGATCTTAAAGGTGCGGAAAATATTTGGGCAGAATTAAAACAAGATAAGAACGACCTCTGGCACAAACTCGCGCAGGAACAACTGCAGGGCGCGCGCTGGAAGGGCGATTACAAAAAATATATTGAGCGTATTCCAGCAATGGAAAACATGAAGCGCTAGATGTGTAACTACAGGACGTGGTTAAATGGCTGAGAAGGAATTCGGCACGATACATACTTCTGACCCTGAGATGAAGCGCATTCTCAAATTAGCTGAGAATGTGGCGACAAGCCGTGCGACCGTATTGATTTACGGCGAAAGCGGAACGGGTAAGGAATTGCTTGCACGATTTATTCATGCAAAAAGCCAACGCGCTGGTCGCAGGTTTGTTGCGGTGAACTGTGCGGCAGTTCCAGAGGGGCTTCTTGAGAGCGAACTTTTCGGATTCGAAAAGGGTGCGTTCACAGGTGCGACAGCATCCAAGCCAGGAAAATTTGAATTAGCAAACGACAGCACATTCTTGCTCGATGAAGTGAGCGAGTTGCCACTTCTCCTTCAAGCAAAACTTCTTCGCGTAATTCAAGAAGGCGAGATCGAACGCCTCGGCGCTCGTCAACCAACGAAAGTAAATATCCGATTGGTTGCAACGACGAACCGCGATCTCATGCAAATGGTAAAAGAAGGTCAATTCAGGGAAGACTTGTACTATCGCCTCAATGTTTTGCCCCTTCATGTTCCGCCACTTCGTCAGCGGCCAAAAGACATTGAGCTCCTTTCAAGATTCTTCTTGGAAGTATCAAGCCATATAAACGGCAGGCCCGCGCGCGGCTTTACTGAAAGCGGCGTATTGAAACTTATGCGTTGGGGTTGGCCAGGGAACGTGCGTGAACTTGAAAACGTTATTGAGCGTTCAGTTCTTTTGAGTCAAAGCGATTTGATCGAGGGCGATGAGATTCTTATTAATGGATTTCAGCAAACGCAATTTAATGAGCAAGGTGAAGCTGCAGAGGCAGAGCAGCCAATGCTTCAACTTTCAATCGCTCCCGGAATGACTTTGGGCGAAGCGGAACGTCAACTGATCCTAAAGACGCTTGAGTTCACGCGCCAAAACCGCACGCAAGCGGCAAAGCTCCTTGGGATTTCGATTCGTACTCTCCGAAATAAATTGCATGAATACAATGGCACTAGCGGTTCAAGTCATCTTGGGGCTGTTGATTCGGGAGAGGAATTGCGATGAGTGGCTTATTTGATAAAACCACGCAGGCGCTCCAGGCGAGCGCGCAATTCAGACAGTTGCGACAGAACATCACGTCTGCGAATATCGCAAACGCTGAAACACCAGGGTATGTCGCTAAGAAAGTCGATTTTGAAGAAGCTCTTTCTCGCGCGGTTGATACCAACGGAATGAATTCGATGTCGACATCGGATCCATCACATTTTCCGACTGCCGGTGGATCGATCTCAAGAGTGCGTGCTGATGTTTATGATAATCCAGATGTGAGCAAGAACAACGACGGCAACACGGTCGATATCGAACGTGAGATGTCGGCCCTTGCAGAAAACAGCATCATGTATAAAGCAGCTGTGCAGTTGATCAATAAGAAACTTGCAGCGCTTAAGTATGCTGCCGGTGACGGGAGATAAGTAGATGGCTGACTTTTTAACAGGAATGCGAGTGAGTGGCAGCGGCATGACCGCGAACCGTTTGCGCATGAACACCATCAGCTCGAACATTGCGAACATCAATACGACCCGGACTCCCGAGGGCGGAGCGTATCGTAGAAAAGACGTGGTCTTCGAGTCGATCCCGGAAGCAAAGAGCTTTGGCGAAATTTTAATGAGCCAACCTCAGCGCGACATGCAGCGGGTCCAGGTCACTGACATTATTTCAGATTCTAAAGCGCCTTTGATGAAATACGAGCCGAATCACGTCGACGCCAACCAAGAGGGGTATGTTGCTTATCCGAACATTAACCTCATGGAAGAAATGGCGAATATGATTCAGGCGAGCCGAGCGTACGAGGCAAACGTTTCGGCTATGAACGCGACTAAAGACATGGCGTTAACAGCGCTAGAGATTGGTCGTTAAGGATTAGGTCTGTAATAGGGACAAAGCCTAGCGAAAACAATGGGTTTGACGGTAAGATTTAAGTAACCAATAGGGGCTGATAACCATGGATGGTTTGACGATCCGACAGTCGCAAAATTTATTAGAAACTGGCAAGACTGCTAGCGAACTTCGCACGCAGGAAATGAAAGGCGTGACTGCGCCCGAAGGCCAAGGAGAAACTAAAAGTTTCGCCGACACGCTCAAAGAAGCTGTCGGTCAAGTCAACACTCTCCAACAAACTGCAAACATCAAAGCGCAAGATCTCGCAACTGGGAAAACTGACAACATCCAAGACGTTATGATGAGCGCTGAAAAAGCTGATATTGCACTTCGTTTAATGGTCAATGTTCGTAACAAGATCATTGATGCCTACAACGAAGTTATGAAGATGCAGGTGTGATAAATGAATAACGTATTTAAGGCGTTAATTTTACAGTTTCGCGAGTTCTACAAGAACTTAACGCCAACCAAGCGAGTTGCGGCAACGGTTGCATCTTTGATGATCGTTTGTTCGACGATCGTGATGATGGTGATGGTTTCAGGTAAAGACTACCAAGTTCTTTACTTCAACCTCGAGCCTGATCACGCATCGACAGTAATGAACAAACTTCGTGAGAAGAATATTGCGTTTCGAGTTGATGACAACGGTGCAACCATTCTCGTTCCTGCGCAACTCGTGCATACAACTCAGATGGCATTGGCATCGGAAATGGGTTCCACAAAGCTTGGAACGCCTGGCGGTCTTGAGATTTTTGATAAGCAAGACTTCGGTGCAACATCTTATGCACAGCGAATCAACTATCAGCGCGCAATCCAAGGTGAACTGACTCGAGCTATCAACTCGCTTGATGCAGTTAAACAAAGCAAAGTGATCTTGGCGTTACCGCCAAAGAAAACTTTCCTTGAAGAGGGAAGCAAGCCGACGGCTTCAGTCGTTGTCGAACTTCATCCGGGAAAAATGCTCACCGAAGATCAAGTTCGCGGCATCACTTACCTCGTTGCAAACGCAGTCGAAGGCTTGGAAGCAGACAAGATCACAGTTGTCGATCAACGCGGTAAATTGATTTCAAAATCCGGCGATGCGGCTATGGCAGGTTCTACGGCTGTCATGGAAATGAAAACAAAAGTTGAGCGTGAGCTTGAAGACAGACTTGAATCGATTCTTTCTCGAGTCGTTGGAAACGGCAAAGTCATTGCGCGTGTCAATGCGCAGTTAAGCGCTCGTCAGACGAACACGATTGAAGAAAAAGTTGATGGCGACAACAGTGCTGTTCTTTCGCAGGTAACTGAAGAAGAAGCTCTCAACGGTTCGCGCACGAACCCAACTGGAATTCCAGGATCACGTTCGAACATTCCAGGCGCAGGAGATAACGGTCAAGTTGGTTTCCAGCAAGACGTAAACAAAGAACTTAAAAACATTAACTACAAAGTTCCGACAACTGTTCGGAATATCAAAGAAGGCGCCGGCGGACTTGAGCGGATCAGTGTTGCGGTTCTCGTTGACGGCATCACCTCAAACAAAGTGAACGACCAAGGTGAAACTGTTCAGGAATGGGCAGAGCGTTCTCCAGCTGAAATCGCGAAATACGAGAATCTTGTTAAGAGTGCGATCGGATTTACGGAGTCACGCGGTGATTCAGTTAAGATCGAAACCATTCGTTTCCAAGAAGAAGATTTCTCAGAATCGAACAAACTCATCACGACTCTTGAGCGACGTAAGCTCCTCCATTTAACATTAAAGTGGGCGATCTTCGGCTTTGCGCTTATCTTGTTCTTCTTCCTCGTAGTTCGTCCATTCATGCGCTGGATTACAGACAGCTTCCAGGATTCAGTGGAGGAAATGTTGCCACGGACGATCGAAGAACTCGAAGAACTGCAAGCCGTGGACAATTCTCTTCCTGGTATGTCGAGCGCACTTCCTGTGCTTGAGGAATCGCTCGATCCGGATAAAGCGGAATCTGAGCTACTTAAAGATCGCATCATGACCTTGATGGAAAAAGACGAAGAGAAGTCGGCTGGAGCATTCAGCCTCTGGCTCGTCAGGAGAGATGACCGATGAGCACGAATCCAGTTCGCCTACATAAACTTGATCACGTTGACTACGACTCGCTTCGTGGGTTTGAAAAAGCTGCGATCTTGGTTAACTACCTCGGACCTCAGGCAGCAAAAACGCTGCTTAAGCGCATGGACGATGGCGACATCCGTAAACTTCTAACGGTCATGAACAAATATCGGATCGTACCGATTGAAGTGACAAAAAAAGTTCTCGAAGAGTTTTACGAGATGGTCAGCGAATCAAGTGAATACATTTTCTCTGACAAGACAGGCGCAAAAGAGATCGTTGTCGACGCTGTCGGTGAGGAACGCGCTCGCGGAATCTTAGGTCACTTGAATGTTTCGCATAATGCTCAACGGTCGCTCGAATCACTCGAAGTCGTTGATGCAAAGTCACTCGCAAATTTCTTAATCAACGAACATCCGCAGACAGTTTCAGTTATTCTTGCTCACCTTGAGCCTGAGAAAAAAGGCGAAGTGTTGAAGCGTTTGCCAGAGGCACTGCAAGCAGAAGTCGTACTTCGTATGGCAAACCTTGATCACGTAGCTCCGGAGCTCATCGCGGAAGTAGATCGGGTCTTGAAAGACGAACTTGCGAACCTTGGTACTGTTGAGCAAGCCGCACTCGGTGGCGTCCAACCAGTTGCCGAAATGCTCAACGTCATGGATAAGAACACGGAAAAAGCGATCATGTCGCGTATCGAAGAAAAAGATCCGATCCTTGCGGAGGAAATCCGTAAGCTCATGTTCGTATTCGAAGATATCGTCAAGATCGACGACAAGGGTATCCAAACGATGCTCAAAGAAGTTCCAAACGAAAAGCTTCTACTTGCACTCAAAACAGCGAACGACGAAATCAGAAACAAGTTTTTCAAGAATATCTCGCAGCGTGCTGCGAATCTTCTCAGAGAAGATCTCTCGACAATGGGACCATCACGTCTATCCGACGTCGAAGGCGCGCAGGTCGAAATCGTCAATATCGCTCGTCGCCTCGAAGCAGAGGGCAAAATCCTCATCGCTCGCGGTGGTTCGGAAGACGCACTCGTTTAAAGATCGAGAGGCGGCTTAATGCCGCCGGGCATTTTAAGGTGCGCACAGGATGTGCGGCCGAATTAGCGCAGGAAGCGTGGAAGTATGAGTTCGATTTTAAATAAAGATGAAGCAGAATCCGTCGTCGTTTCCTACACGCCACGAAAGTTCCCATTCGCTGTTTCAAAACCGGCAAAAGACTTTCATGCGTACCAAGAAAACGTAGCCGATAGAACGAAGTTCTACATCGATCCGCTCGTTGCGGAACAAACCGGTGTAGCACAACTCGAACGCGTGTCTATCGAGCAGCAAGTTGAGAAACTTGCTCTTCTAAAAGTAAAAGATCTCCAGGAAGAAGCGTACCGCGAAGCTTATCAGCTTGGTCTTGATCAGGGACGCGAGAGCGCATTTTCTGAATTCCGTGAAGAACTTGAATCTCGCATGGATTATCTCTCTACACTTCTCAAGAACATTGAAAATTTAAAGAGCGAGCTCGTCATTCAAAACGAAGCGCACTTTATGAAAATGCTTTTCTACATAGCTCAACGTGTAGCTATGACTGAGATCACCGCGAACCCGGAAACGATCCTTCACGTGCTTACGCAAGCCGTTGATAGTGCACAGGGTGATGAGCGCATTACTGCGCGGGTGAACAAGACAGATCTTGAATTCATCAATACAACGATGAGCAAACTCGGGAAAGACATGGAAGCTCTCAAGCGTATTAAGCTTGAAGAGTCAGACGATATCAAAGCTGGCGGATGTGTGATGGAAACGAACTTCGGTTCTGTCGACGCGACTGTTGAGCAACGGATCAAAAAGATTTGGACCGCGATAGCCGAAAAATTGCCTAAAATAATCGACACTGTTGGTGATGAATGAGTTCTTCGGGTCTAGAGCTCAATTTACAAAAATATTACGGCGCGATGGACATTGCGCGGTTGAGCGAAGATCGCGGCAAGATCACTCAAGTCGTCGGTCAAATGATGCTTGGCTATTTGCCTGGTGCAACTGTCGGCAGCATTTGCGATGTCTATCCCACTTCGTCTTTCAGTGCTTTCCAAGCTGAAGTCGTTGGTTTTCGCGATAGAAACGTTTTGTTAATGCCTCTGGGAGAAATGCGCGGAGTGGGTCTCGGCTCTCGTATCATTCTTCGCAAATCACTTGCGACTGTAAAAGTTGGCCCGGGTCTGCTTGGAAGAATCGTAAATGCATTCGGCGAGCCTATCGATGGCAAAGGCCCAATTGACACGATTGAAGAGTGCCCGATCTATACTCCTGTTTCAAATCCACTTGATCGTGAACCGGTGAAAGAGCCGATGGATCTCGGGGTTCGTGCACTGAACGCGATGATCACAGTTGGCCGCGGTCAACGGGTGGGGATTATGGCGGGCTCAGGAGTTGGTAAATCGGTTCTTCTCGGCATGATGGCCAAAGGTTCGAATTCCGACATCAACGTCATTGCGCTGATTGGTGAGCGCGGTCGAGAAGTAAAAGAATTTATTGAAGAGATCATGGGCGAAGAGGGCATGAAGCGCACAGTGGTAGTGGTTGCAACAAGCGATCAAAGTCCTCTGGCACGTATGCGTGGAGCTTTCGTCGCGACTACGATTTCAGAGTATTTCTGTAATGAAGGCGCCAACGTTCTTTTGATGATGGACTCGGTCACTCGGTTTGCGATGGCGCAACGGGAAATCGGTCTCAGCACGGGCGAACCGCCTGCAAGCAAAGGGTATACGCCAAGTGTATTCGCACTTTTGCCGAAGATGCTCGAGCGTGTTGGTAACTTTGAAAATAAAGGTAGCATCACGGGGCTTTATACCGTTCTCGTCGAGGGCGATGACATGGATGATCCGATCGGCGACGCCGTTCGCTCGATCGTGGATGGACACATTGTTTTAACTCGTAGTCTTGCACAGAAAGGTCATTTCCCGGCCATCGACGTACTCCAGAGTACGAGCCGAGTTATGCGCTCTGTTACCACTCGCGAACATTTAAGCTTGGCTAAACTTATGCGCGAAAGCATGGCTGTGTACTCAGAAGCCGAAGATCTTATAAATATCGGCGCATATAAAGCTGGAGCCAATCGGGACATCGACACTGCAATTCAGTTGCATCCGCACATTACACAATTCCTTCGCCAAGATGTGGATGATCACACGAGCCTGTCGGAGACTCTCCAGCAGATGCAGAATATTTTAAGTCGTGCGTGAGCTTAAGCTATGAAGTTTGATTTTCCTTACGAGAAGCTCCTCCACCACCGCAAAACTCTCGAGGAGATCGCGCGTAAGGAGTACATGATTGCGAAGGGAAAAGTCATTGATGCGGAAGGCGACCTTCGCAAAATGTATGACGATGTTACGGCTAGCCGTCAAAGAGCTTCGGACCTTGCGCTAAAAGGCGGAGCACAGGGTGCTTCACTTGTTCAGGTGCACGACTTCATCGAGGGGCAGAAGGTTCGTATACTTCGACAGCGAGAGAAGATTCAGCAGTTGATGCTTGAGGCAGAAGAGAAAAAAGAAGCTTTGGTTGAAGCCGCAAAAGAAACGAAAACGTTAGAAAAGTTAAAAGAGCGTCGTTACAAAGAGTTCAAGTTAGCTGCAAAGAAAAAAGAACTCAAAGAAGTCGACGAGATGATTACGACGCGCTTTAAGCGAGAGGAATTCTAAATGCAGGGCTACGAAAAGTTTTTTAAACAAGCGCAAAAAGCAAACCAAGATGGCCAAAAAAATGGCCAGCCTCGGTTTAAAGCTGATCCATCTAATAAGGTAAAGGCGGCTCCAAGGCAAGCTAGCTCCGCTGAAGAACAAATCCAAAAAATTATGCAGGAACGCCTCAAAGCCAAAGACAAAAAAGCAGACAAGAAAGCTGCCCAAAAACGAAAGCGCGCACCGTTTCCAAAAGGTGCGATGGCGATCGTTATCGGCGGTTTGGTTTTAGCGGGTGCAGGCCTCGTGTTTCCAGAGTCCTACGAGTGGGTCGGTAAACACATTCAGGTTGGTTTTCTCGGTGAAGCATCAGCTGCTGATAAAGCGAAACCAGCCGACAAGAAAGCGGAAAAAACTGCCTCTGACGACAAAATTGCCTCGGAAAAAGTTGCCGCTCAAGACTCGACTCCGGTTGCGAAACAAATGCCAGACACGACTCACTGGACCCAAGAAGAACTTAGCTTTTTCAATAAGTTAGGTGAGCGCAAACAAGAGCTCGACTTGAAAGAAGCTGAGCTCGCAAAGTTGGAAGAAGAATTGCAAAAGCAGAGGGTTGAGCTGGACGAAAAACTTAAGCAGCTCGAAGCGATGAGAGGGCAAATTGCTCAAACACTCAAAGCTCGAGTTGATGAAGATAAAACGAAAGTCACAAAGCTCGTTGAGGTCTACTCCGGTATGAAGCCGGTTCAGGCCGCAAAGGTGATCGAAACGATCAATGAAGACTTGGCAGTACAAGTGCTTGATCGGATGAAGAAGAAAAGTGCGAGTGACATCTTAAACGTGATGAATTCGCAAAAAGCCCAACGCCTCTCTGAGATGTTGGCTGGTTACAAGAGAGTGGAGTAGTTAGAATGTCAGGTATTGAGTTCTTTCCAAAAGTTGATCGCAGCGCGGGTTTGTTAAAACCTGCGAAAGCGGACAACGCTTCGTCGAAGTCGTCGGCGAAGAAAGGTGCATCTGCGCCTGGAGACTCATTTGCCGATATACTCACTCCTTCTTCAAGCAAGGAAAATCAAAGCGCCCGCTCTGAGCTCGGTCGTAACGACAAAGCTTCTGATCGCATAAAAGATCGTCCTTCGACTAAAAACAATATTCGTAAAGATGAACCAGGTGTCGTACAAGCGCCAGTTCGTGACGCTGCGACTGCTAAGCCAATTCGCACAGCGGCTCAAGACATTCGTAAAATTGATCAAAGCGCTCAAGTTCAAGAGACGCCACCGCAAGAGCCATCAGCAATGCAAGATAAAGCGGTTGTTGAATTCATGACTGAGATGGAAACGAAGTTCGGTGTAGCACCAGAACAAATCGTTGAAGCTTTCTCACAACTTGATGAAGCAACTTTGAGCGGTCGTCCTGAAGACGCAATGAACCAATTCTTGAGCGCATTGCAAATTCCGCCAGCGCAAATCGCGGACGCGCAACAGCTTTACATGAAAATGGTCATCGAAACAGGCGAAGCGCTAGTGAATGAACAGGTTTCACCAGGAAACAATGCGGATGTTGCGTTCTCGGTGTTAAGCCCGAAAGAAATGAAGCTTCAAAAGCTTCGTGATTCTCTCGATGAAATGTCGACTTCGTTCTTCCCGAACAAGCAACTTCCAAACGCGCGCTTGAATATGTTTGCCGATCCAATGGCGAACAACGTGCCAATGATGAATGGGCAGAATGCTGAAGGCATTTCGGTTGAAGGAATGGAAGCGCCTGTTGAAGGCGACGTAGAAGCTCAGACGTTAGCTGCGTCAGCTAATCTTGAGCAAAAACCGTCTAAAAATTCTCAAGCGTCGTCGATGTTCGGTTTAGGTGCTGCACTTGGCGGCGCGGCAGCGATGGCAAAAGGTGCAACTGAATCAGCGACTCAAAGCGCGGATGCTTCGAGCACGGCGTCTGCGATGTCTTCTTCTCTTTCGCAAAATTCAGAAGCTTCTTCCGCACTCGGTGATTCTTCGTCAAATCAGAGTCAAGACTTTAGCGGAAATAGCAGTGAAGCTCAGGCGCAACAACTTTTGCAGAATCTTGAGCAGTCACTCGGCGGCTTAGGTGCCCTTGCTCCAGCATCGTTTGCAGCAGCTTCAGTGGCGGCTGCGAAGTCAGCATATGGTTCTGGTAATGGCTCTGGCGATTCACGCGCTTCTGAAACTGACGTAAAAATTGAAGCGGACGCAAGTTCAATTGGCCCAGCCAATGTGAGTGCACCAACTCACGGCTCAACAGCTGCGAAATTAACTCCGGAAGCAATGTTGCTGCAAATGCCGCAAGCAACTCCAGAGGAAAATCAGCAGAATATCAATGAAGTTATTCGCAACGCCCAAGTGATGCTCAAAAAGGGCGGCGGCGAAATGAATATGCAACTTCGTCCTGAAGGATTAGGCAGCGTTAACTTGAAAGTCATGGTTCAAGACGGTCAAGTCAGCGTTCGTATGATCACTGAGAACGACGGTGCAAAGAAGATTCTTGAAAACGGTATTTCTGATTTGAAACAACAGTTAGCTGCAAACAAACTTCACGTTGATACGATGAAGATTGAAGCGGCGGGCGATTCAGCGATGCAAAAGTTTGAGCAAAGTTTCCAAGAGGGACAACGTGAAAACGCGCGCCAACAAGCGCACGACTTCATGTCAGCGTTCCGCGATGATCGTCAAGGTTTCGCGCAAGGATTTATGGATCGCCCAAATATGAGTGGCGGCTATAAACAAAAAGATCAAAAGCGCAGAGACCTTCAACCATCGGACGCGGCAGAAGTTGCCGCGGCTAGTTCTTCAAAAAATGGACGTCGGACGGATGGTGCACGTCGTCTGAATTTGGTAGCGTAAATATATGGATATAAAAGGCGGAACGAGAACATGGTCAACGGCAGAGCAGACAAGCTCATTAAAGAATGATGCTGTTGGCACGAGCTTAAGCGCACCAGATCTTCAAAAGGTTCTGGGCGATGAGAGTCTTGGTGATGTTCTAAACAAAGTTGCGGACCCAAACTACGTTGACCCGAAAAAATTACGCCGCGTGGGTGACAATCAGTTGGATAAAGATGCGTTCATGAAATTGATGCTCACTCAGATGAAGTATCAAGATCCAACGAACCCAATGCAGAACCATGAGATGGCGGCACAGCTTGCTCAGTTCTCGACTCTTGAGCAAATGAGCAATATTAACCAGACTCTTGATGCGATGAAGAATAACCAGAAGCCACAAACTGACTTCCAAGCGCTCAACTTTATCGGTAAGCGCGTGTCTGGTGACTCTTCTAAGTTGGTTCGTTCAAACGGCGATAAGTTCCATGACTTCAACTTTGAACTCATGAATGAAGCAGCTGAAGTGAGCGTACAAGTGAAAGATGCGGAAGGTAATACGATCCGCACATTGAAAGCGACAAACCAGAAGAAGGGACCAAGCAGCGTGAGCTGGAATGGTCTCACTGAAGATGGTGCAGCGGCTCGCCCTGGCGAATATCGTTTTGTTATCGAAGCAAAAAATACGGCAGGTGCTAAGATCGTTGCGAAAACTCAGTTCGACGGTAAGATCACAGGTCTTAACTTCACGAACGCTGGCCCAATCTTGATGGTCGGAACTCAAACGATCAAAATGCAGGACGTAAAGAAAATTTATGAACCGAGCCAAAAAGAGATGATGGCACCTCCTGCTCAGTTACTAGAAGCTGGTCAGATGCCGCCTCTTCAGATCATGAAGCCGGCAGGCGCAAAGAATGATGTGCCAGCAGCGAGTGATGACGAAACAGTTCCAGCAAATAATTTGCAAAAAGGTGTTGGCATGTCGCAAGGCTTGATCAACAACTTACAAAAGGAAACGACATAATGTCGATGGACGCTGGCCTCAGCAAACTGAATACGGTGAATCCGGCTGCGGGTGCGACAAGCACTCCGCAACAGCCTGGCATAAATTCACCGCAGGCGGCTGAGTTCAAAGGCGCACTCGATCAAGCGCTCGGTAACGGAGCAGGCGCGGTTGCAAAACCGGGCAGCATCGGAGCACAAGCACTTGAGGCGTTAACAAAAGCAACGCCGCCACAGCTGTCGAGCAGCTTAAAGTTCTCGGCACATGCAATTGAAAGAATGCGCTCGAGAGGAATCTCGTACGCACCTGAAGTGATGAAGAGTATTGAGAGCGCAGTTCAAAAAGCTGCTGCAAAAGGTTCGAAAGACACGTTGGTGTTAACCGACTCGAGCGCGTTAGTTGTCAGTGTGAAGAACAACACGGTTGTCACAGTGATGGATCGAAACGCGATGAA
>JANOUF010000046.1:0-6973 GCA_031416685.1 Bdellovibrionales bacterium | reverse complement strand
CGCGAGTTTCTCGATCAACTCTGTTGTCCTTGGCTCGCGGTACCTGGAAACCACGACATGCCGCTATTTAATTTAGTAAGTCGGTTCATTACGCCGTTTCGCGGTTACCGAAAATACATTCATGCAAAATTAAACATGAGTTGGTTTGGTCGTGATACGGCAGTCTACGGCTTTAACACGGCGGGGAGAATGAATTGGAACATTGGCAGAATAAAAACTAAAGATATTCATTCCGCGCTCGAGTTTTTTGATTCAGTCCCGAACAGCATGCACAAGGTTTTAGTGATGCACCATCCGGTCGACCATTCTACGGTGCCGTTTGAAATGTTAGAAGTCGACTTGGTTTTGTGTGGGCATTTGCATTTAAGCTCTGCGCGAATCAGTAAAGTTCACGGCCGCACACGAGACATGATCGTTGTTGCAGCTGGCACTGCCGTTTCAGCACGCGAACGTGGTGAGCCGAATTCATTTAACGAAATTATTCTTAAAGAAAGTTATTTATGCCTGCGTGTGCACTCGTCAATAGGAAACGGTTTCTCAGCAGGTGAATGGGTGGAGTATCTCTACCACCCAAAAGCTCACTCAACAGGCGAGGTGACTTCGGTCGGACCTTCTTCAGAGACCGGTCCTCTGTCGATTTGATCATCAAGAATAGCAGGGAAGACATCTTCAAGACCGCCGTTTTGTGTGGTTTCTGATCCGAGGCTTGGATCGGCCGCTGGAACTTCATCCATTTCAATTTCTTCTGGCGGAATGTCTGGAGACTCGGGCCATAAATCAGCGTCTTCAGATTTTGCTTCTGCTTTTGTAGCAGGAGTGGGAGTAGCTTGAGGCAATGCGATAATTTTTTGCGTGTTAAGCGACTCAACGGCACGGAAGCAGTCATCGCGATAACGATTTCTGCGACCACCAAAAACTTCTTTGCACGAATTCCGAGCTTCCTGGAGCGAACCTAAATCTAAGAAGCTTGCTGCCGTCAAACAAACGAGGAAGTCGCGATCATTCCAGCGGACTTTGCTGTCACCACAATGTTTAAAGCGTGGGTTGTCATAAGTTGGCGCAACCTTCACGTGACGAAGAAGGTTCCCACCAATCACGCACGCCGCGGCTTCCGTGTCGCCATTTTTAGATGAAGAAAGTTTACGACATTGTTTTGCAAGTGCACTGCTCTTGCCATCCCATTCAAGACTCAAAGCACGCGAGTTGAGGCAAGCGCGATAGCCTTGATGAAATGCCGTGTGATCGAAATACTTGTTACAAGCGCGTTGTTGATCGGCACTCGCCGCCTGCATCGGGATGCTCGACTCGGCTGCGAGACTCAAACCTGTTCCACACGGCCCCAAGAATGCACCGTCTTTTGAAATCTGCTCGCATAGAGCTAATTTTGGTTTTTTAAGTGGGCTTCCGGCATTTTCATGAGCCAGGTAAACGCCGAACAGACACGATTCCTGAAGATACGTGTCCGCTTCTGTGCGGATCGGGTAGTGGGTCTGACAGAGTTTGAGTCGTGGAGTGAAATTGTCTTGGCTCTTAGCCATTTCATCGGCAATGGACACACCGATTTTACACGCCTGTGAAGCGCTTGAAATTTTTTGAACTTGTTTTGTGCATTCCGCCAAGCCGCCGTCGCGATTTTTTTCTTGATGAAGAACTAGACCGAGCGTGCACGACTGGCGGGTCGTCGCCTGCGAGAATCCTGGGAAATGATTCTCGCAATTTTTACGCGCGGTCATGCTGATCTTTTCCAAATCCGCTTTAGTGAGCCTACGAGTCGGTCGTGGGACCTGCGCGTCCGCTGCGTGTGTGAAAATGAATAATGCGACGATCAAAAAAAGTAGATTTCTCATGCAGAACTTATCGGCGGAGGCACTGTTGCGGCTCAAGTCTCGATTTTTCCGAACTCGACCGTAGTCCAGCTATCGGCCCGACGTTTTTCCACATAAGATAATTAGAAATCTACAGATTCGCTTCGAAAAGCGACATGTCAGGAGGACGTGGATGCTTAAGGTTTGGATTGCGCCCTTGCTAGGCCTTTTTGCCAGCATTCTTTTTATTTTTGCTAATGCAGCTCCGGCAAAAGCAACTCGTTCTCTCGTGCAATCAACTGGCGCTCTCCAGTCAGTACGAATGACGGTCCCTCGTGATTTGTCTGATGTTATCGATCGCGGGATCACGGGACTTAAATTCGAAGATCCAATTCTCCGAGCGAAAACACTCTCGCAAGCTCGCATTTACTTAAAAGCCAGAAAACACGGAAGCTCGAAAGACATCAGTAAATTTGTTGCTCAGTGCTTGAGCGAACGCGCTGAAAATCCGTTTTGCATGTATGAAGTGCAGACGCTCTCGGATGATGACTCAACCAAACCTTTTGATGAAACGCGCTTGCGTCCGTCGATTTTTTCGATCTCTACGGATCTTCAAGACGGAGATTTGAAAAAGTTAGCGACCTACTCTTCTGCTGAACTTGCTCGAGGGGTAAATCAGTATAGCGATTTTCAGCCACTCATCGGCTTAATAGAAAAAGTCATCGCCTCAAGTGATTGCACGGCTGGCGATCTCGCGTGGGCTCTAGCGGGAAAGGCTGAGGAGAATTTTCCTGAAGCTAAGTTTGTTGATTACAGTTCGAAGCTACATCGTAAGGCAGCGGCATGTGCAAACGACATGAACTCAAGCAAATCTCGCTTTCGGTTTGCTCTGATTAGTATCTGGCAGAATAAATGCGCGGAAGCAGAACCCGAACTAAAAAAATTGGCCGATGTTGCGGACACACACTTCTCAGCCCGCGCAAAATACTGGCGCTACCACTGCGCAAACGTTACGAAGAATGAAACGCTGAAGAAAGAAATGCGCGATCAGCTGTGGAGTATGCATCTGCTGACGTTCCACAATCTTGCGGTTAACGGCAATGATTCGCGATTTGAAAAAATGCTGGCAGACGCACCGAAGCCGATGGTTTCATTCCGAACTTTGATGCGCCCAGATCTCAACAATCAAATTCGTGCTGTCGAAACGCTTGTCGACCTCGGCGAAAGCCGATTTGCAGCAGCCTACGCAGATAAATTGGTCGCAAAGCTTACATCGACCGAACCTGAGGTTCGCCTGTACATGGCGGCACTCATGCACCGCGCGGGGGAAACAATCCCAAAGTTTAAGATTCTATCTTCGCTATTTCAAAATTTTCATCGAATGATTTCTCGCGAAACGCTTGGCTTACTTTTTCCAAAACGTTTCCATGATCAAGTTCAGTCACACACAAAGAGTCGCGATATTGATCCGTTCATGATTCTATCGTTGATCCGCCAGGAATCGGCTTTCAACATCAGAGCCCATAGCCCTGCAGGTGCACGAGGCTTGATGCAAGTGATGCCGGCGACAGCGCGTTCAATCGCATCGGTTCGTAGCCACCGTTTGTTTGACCCTGAAACCAACATCCGAGTTGGCACAAAATATTTCACGCATCGCCTCAGCCAGTACAATAACGACGTTGAGCTGACTCTTGCTGCCTACAACGCTGGCGCTGGACGGGTGGACAGATGGGTAAAGCGTTATCCGCTTTCGAACAAAATGCTGTTTATGGATTTAGTGCCGTTCCGTGAAACGAGAGATTATATCTCTTCAATCTTAAGAAATTACTATTGGTACAGCATGCTTTATAAAGTTCAAAACGACACATCGGTCGCGGCAATTTTAAACGCGAACGCTGGCGCCTCTGCGGTCAGACCAGCGTCGCTCCACGAATAAACGAGCAGATAGTCTAGAAATTTACAGCGAGGCGAGCACCCAACATACGCGGGAATCCCTCGTCTTTGTCAGCCTCTTCCAAAATCGTCAAATAACGAAGTTGAATATCCAGAGCTGCAGCGCGAGTGCGGAAGAATTGGTATCCGACACCTGCACCGAACGAAAACCCGTCGGCGTCTTCGTCATCAGCTGTCGTTGCTAAGCCGTAACCAAGATCGGTCGTGACGTAAGCAGCGCCATTTGGATCAGCGGCAAAGAACCAACTTGCACCAAGTCCGAAGTTCATGAGAGTTGCGCTCTCATTGCCAGTGGCAAAGTTCATTTCACCAATTGCTTTGACCGATGCACGAGGATCGATATCCCAATAGCGACCAATGCTTAGGTTGTAAAACACGTCGTCTGTTTCCATGCGCTTACCGATCATTGGACCGATACCAATGCTCCAGTAACCGTTTGGACGAGACTCAGGCGTTAATTGATAACCCTTACGAGTCAGTCTGTAATCGGCAACATCATTCGCATCGTTGGTGTTGTTGATGATGACAGTTCGGTCTTCCACAGTTTCAGTCGAAGCGCTGCGGCTGTACTCAGATGCCGAGCCACTTAGTGCCGCAACCGTCGCTCTTCGCGCAGCACGTTCCATGTCTTGCATTGAAGTTGCTTTTACCTGACTGGCGTAAACAACTTCTTCGCCTCGGCGACGCTCGACTGTTAATACGTACGACTCTCCCAGTTTCATCAAGCGCGGCTGAAGAATAACTTCAGCACGAGCCATATCGTCAGTAAGTTGATCGCGGCCAGTCCTTGCCACCGAATTGCTAACGAGTTCGTGTGCAGTCATTGCGTCTTGCGCATTCGCACCCGATTGTACGATCGTGTCTTCGACGTACACTTCGACGGCTTGTGCGGTCGTCGCGCCTAATGCCATGAGCATCATTAAGAAATATTTCATAAAGAAACCTCCAGTGATTCTTCTTGTAAAAAGCGGAGTTAGAATCCTGGATTGAGAGGCTAATGCGTAGGAGAAACGACGGTTGTGTCTAGAACTTAAACTTAAGCTCCCATTATTTATTGAGAAGGTGACGAGCTGTTGCGTTCATTCGGGCGATGTGGCATTTCTGACCACACATGGCGACACTTTGGACACTAAAAACTGGTTTAGAGAAGAAATTCTCTGCAGGGCATCCCTGGGTCTTCTCGAACGACTTGGCGCATAGCCCAAAAGGAATTAAGGTCGGCGAGGAAGTCGAACTTCGCGATGGTAACGGAAATTTCTTAGCGAGAGGTTACGGGAATCCAAATACCCTCATTGCATTCCGCGTTCTCACTCGCGATTCGGCAGTTGCCATCGACGACAAATTTTTTGGTGATGCACTCATTCAGGCCGCAAATTTGCGAAAATCAGTCGGCGTTCATCGCTGGAGCCACCGACTTTGCTTTGCAGACCCGGATAGACTTCCGGGGCTTATCATCGACCGCTACCGCTTAAACAATCCAAACAAAAAACCGGCGCAGGTTTTTGTTCTTCAATGTTCAACGGCGGGGATGGATCAGAATTTATCTAAGGTTCTTAAGGGCATTGAACTATTGGTGCATGACGAGGCCGATGTCGAATGGGGTCAGACCGCGATTATCGTTGCAAACGATTCTAAGTCGCGACAGATGGAAGGAATTCCTTCTGAGCCAAAGCGAATCGAAAAAACGATCGAAAATGTCGACTTCCTCCGCGCAGAAGCCTTAGTGCAGCCGCCACTTCCTGAAATGTCCGATACCATTTTTACCGTTGATTTTCTTGGTGGGCAGAAGACTGGATTTTTTCTCGATCAACGCGCAAACGTCGCAAATGTTGCGCAAGTTTTGCAAGCGAGCCTAAAAACTCATCCGCGAAAAACGTTACGTGTCCTCGACTTGTGTTGCTACGTCGGCCAGTGGGGTGCGCAGCTTGCACACGTCGCTAAACATTTAGGTCTCGAGGCTGAAATCACTCTCGTTGATGCATCTCAAAAAGCACTTGATCTCGCAAAACAAAACGCTGAGCGGTACGGAGCTCGCGCGCAAGCTTTGAAGCTCGATATTGCACAAGATCTAAAAGCTTTTGCGAACAATAGTTTTGATGTTGTGATTTGTGATCCGCCAGCATTCATAAAAAAGAAGAAGGATATCGCAACTGGAACTCAGGCCTATATTAAGGTGAACCGCGAGGCGATGAAAAAGGTCGTGATGAACGGCTTGTTCTTCAGTTCTAGTTGCTCAGGCCTTTTGGATGAGCTTGAATTTCGAAATGTTTTAGCGAAAGCGGCTGCGAGCCAACGGCACCGCGATGTACGCTGGGTTTTTAAGGGATCACACAGTCCTGATCATCCGCAGCTTCCTGAGTTCCCTCAAGGAACATACTTAAAGAGTTGGCTTGGAATGTTTTTGAACTAATTGGAGAAGAGAATGGCGAAGGTAAAGGCAAAAGCAACGGCAAAGGCGACAACGAAAAAAGCAGCAAGTAAAACGGCTTCGAAAAAAGCTGAGGCACCGAAAGCTTCAACAGGTTTTTTTGGACTGCCCCTAAAGACTTGGGTTTCCACTGCAAAACCCGCGAGAGCAGCACAAGTACGTGGCTCTGGCGTCGGCAACGTTTACATCTTCTCGTCGCGCGATCCGAAAAAAGTTCGTGCCGCGCTCAAGCCAATACTTCTTCCTTGGCAAGTCGAAGCCGCCGTTAAGTCGGAATCTGAAACTTCCAGCTTCGCTGGTAAAACCGGTGCGGTGTTCATATTGCGACCTCCAGCAAATTTAGACGCAAACAACCTTGCATCACACGGTGGCCGTCTGAATAAATCAGATTTTGCGAGAACGCGTGATCACGCGGGCAGCGTGCTTGGCCAAGTGCTAAGTTGGAAGTGTGATAAACTCATTTTGCATTTCAATGGCACATCACTTGAGCAAGAAACGGCGGCACTTGTTGGACTTGAACTCGCAAGCTACAATTTTGCGGAGAACCGCAATAATCCACGCAAGACCAAAAAGAAATTACCAACGCTTTTGCTCAGCGGTTCGCAACTCTCAAACGCAAACATTCGCGCGGCAAGTGACCTCGCACTTGCAACAAACATGGCTCGTCATCTCACCAACTTGCCTGGCGGGAGCCTCAATCCAACAAACTACGCTCAAGCCATCGAGGATTTGCTCGGAGACGCAGCTAACACAACCGTTACGGTTTGGAAAAACGCTGATCTCGCGC
>JANOUF010000045.1:0-1544 GCA_031416685.1 Bdellovibrionales bacterium | reverse complement strand
TACACGTCAGGCGACAATTTCGTCGAGCGGCGGAGGTGCAGCTACTACGAAAGCGACTACAACCTTAGAAACTAAAGATGCGCTCTCCCCTGCCGGCACGGCGGTACCCGTTCCATTTACGAATACCGCGATCGACTGGGCAGGCTTGGCTATTTCGCTAAAACCTTAAATCTGAATATTGCGTGCGCCAGATTATTTAGGCGGCACTTTCGCCGGTGAACTGCGCTGGATAAGGCCATTGAAATATCCTGCGTCCCCAGGGCTGGCCTTTATATTTTTTAAGGCCCAACCACTCACGGCCGGATTATTTATTTTTGCGACAAAGATTTGATAAGCTAATTCGTTGTTAAGGGCTCGGTTTGTGCCAACGATTGAGAAAATTCGGTCCCATACCGCTGGATTGTTTGAAGCGAGGTGTGCAATTGTTTCGAACAAGCGGTAGTGAGCATCACGGTTCGTGTACTCCCCCACTCTTTGTGCGGCGATGATCGCGGCGTCGTCCGATTTGCTCTTTGCACGAACAGCGTAAGAGCTGACTCCCCACAAATTCTTTTCATTTTTTGTGAGCTCACGAACCGCTTCGATTTTCTCTTGCGGCTGACCCCGATTTAAAATGACTTCCTGAGCGGCCGAAGAAACATCAAGAATTTTTGAACTCGTATGCTGCCGCATAGCACTTACGATCTCGGCATCATATCCAGGCAAAAGTTTCGCAGCCGCAATCAGTCGAGTTACGAAGTAAAGTTGCGGGTTACTTAAGAGCGGCAGAAAAGCTTTGGTGACGCGTTCATCAGTCGTGCGGATACATCTTAAGACCATCGCGCCTTGCTGGGTTGTGAGCTGAGCCAAATTAAAATCTTCCAGGCGCACGTCGACACCATAACCGTCGTTACTTATCGCACACAGCTTGTCGATGTTCTCGACTGACAAATCCTGAAGCGTGGGTTTCACGAGCACTTTTACTTTTGCATCGAATTCAACTTTCGTCAGCCAACCAATCGCCCACTCCAAAAAGAGAACGTCGACTTTCAAGATGGTGCTTGTCTGCTCATCTTCAATAGCTTCAATGGCCGATTTCAAGTTCTGATCAGCCCGCATTGCCGAAAGCACGCTCGTCGATGAAGCATCACTCTTAATGGTCTCAATATTTCTTTTCAAGAATCCAACCGCTGACGGAACATAAAGCTTGCGATTTTCGCCACTCAACATTTCTTGAATGACTCGCAATTTGCCAGCCATGCCCGTGGCCGTATTGTGGAGACGACAGATATTTTGGCTAAATGGATAAGCGGCATCGGTCGTCTTAAGACCCGGCGTCTGCACTATTCCTTTTTTCGCGAGTAAATTGGCGAGGACATAGTTCAATTCGTCGGGCTGAAGACTTTTAAGATCCGGAACGCGATTCGCATGCGTAATGCGATCTAAATGCGTTTCGTAATCCGGCATTCCTTGAAAATACTGTTCAAGAAGAGGCCGTATCTGTCTTCCGAGAGGCGCCTTCGAGTTGAATCCGTAAAGGCGCGGGACGCCCGTAAAGCTTCTCT
>JANOUF010000044.1:0-4695 GCA_031416685.1 Bdellovibrionales bacterium | reverse complement strand
TCAACAGCTTGGTCAATCGTGTAGCGGTCAATGAAACCGCCGAATCGCTGGACGGTATTCTTGTCCTTCTTCAAAATTGGCGTTCCAGTAAAACTGATGTAACAAGCTCTCGGGAATACACGCTGCATGCTCACATTAAATTTACCGTATTGAGTTCGATGCCCCTCATCCACCAGAATAAAGATATCATCAGAATCAAGGCGCACCTCGGCTTTGTTCATTACAGCTTCAAATTTATTGATAACTGCCGTGACGATTACCTCACGTTTTGACTGCAACAAGTCGGTGAGGTGACTTCCTGTAGTTGCGCGAACCGTATCTTTGCCACAGCTTTTGAATGTTCTTTCGATTTGTCGATCCAAGTCTTTACGGTCAGTGACTACGATGATTTTTGGATTTTCAACATTTGAAATTAAGGAAATTGCTTTGGCCATCATTACCATGGTGAGCGACTTTCCACTGCCCTGAGTGTGAAACACGACGCCGCCCTCGCGACGACCTTCCGGTGTGCGTTTGGCAATTCGATCTAACGAGTTGTGGACAGCATTGTACTGCTGGTAACGGCAAATTTTCTTTTCAGGTTTATCGAACACGGTGAACACATAGGTCATTTCAAGTAATCGCTCTGGCGAGAGCAATGAATAAATGGCGATGTCTTGCTCTGTTATGGCCCGATCACCCTGAGCTTCGAGCGCATCAAAATAATCTCGCACGTAAGCATATTGTTGAGAAAAGAGATTTTCCTTTACGTCCTCGTTCAGAGGTTTATTGATAGCCTTCGTAAGTCTACTTTTGAAATCAGATTTTTCGCGCCAGAATGACCAAAACTTCTCATGCGTTCCTGTAGTGGCATACTTCGCATCATTTACTGAGCAAGCCATCAAAATTTGGGTGTAGTGAAACAGGCGAGGGATTTCATCTGCGTATTGGTTGCGAATCTGCTGCTCAATTGCCTGTTGAACAGCCTTCTCCATATCTCTCCGCTTGCATTCAATTACCGCGAAGGGAATACCATTAACAAAGAGAACCAAGTCGGGCCGGCGGAGTTCCTTTGATCCAGTCTTTTCAACTTCAAACTCGTCAGTCACATGAAAGACATTGTTTTTAGTATCTTTCCAATCGACGTAGTTAAGCGTGAAGCCCTTGATGTCCCCTTCTATGTTTTCATCAAAACTTTTTCCAAGAGTGAGTAGGTCATAAACGGCCTCGTTGGAAGCGACAAGGCCCGCGTTAGGTACATCTTTGACGGCCAGGACCGCGTTCTTGATGTTTTTGTCGCTAAACTTGTGGTCCTTACCCTTGAAAGTAAATCCATTGATTTTTCTTAGCTGTGTCTCAAGAATATCTTCAAGAATAACATTATTGAGTTTTCTGCCGCGAGCAGCGATAGCCTCTCCAGGCGTAATGTAGCTATAGCCAAGATTTACCAAAAGCTGGATCGCTGGAATCAGCGAGTTCTCATCTTCACGGAATATGGGACATGGTATACTTGCCATCTCTTACCTCTACACTTTCACGCGGATTGTGCCTGTCACGAGCTTTTGAACGAGCGCTCGCTTTTGGAGCACCAGAAGACTTTTAACCTGATTCAACTTTTCTATTGTTTTATCGATCGCAAGTAATGCTGTTGAAATCTTTTTCTGCTCATCTATTCGCGGGTAAATTACCTCGATTGATTCTAGGTCACTTGAGTAAACATGAACAACAGTATGGCCTTGACCTCTTGTATGAATTTGTCTTCTTCCGTACGGACTGTTTAATAAAAAACTTAGAAATACTGCGTCGATTTCCAATGGCGAAAAGACAATAGTGTCGCCGCCAGTGTATGCGACTTCGTCTCCAATGAACGCAACTGATTTTCCTATTTCCTCGAGTGTTTCACCAGATCCCGCAAACAGTAAGTCATTCTTATGGATTCGCTTCGCATTTTCACAGCTCTCACGGCTGATAAACGAACTAAAATTTTTTACGACATAATGATGTTTGGTATAAATGTCTGCATACCTAATGCATGGGCTGCCTGATTCAACAATTTCATCTTTCGCAATGCCCTTTCCCTTAGAAAAGTGTCCCAACTCGTGTAGCAAACTCAGCGTCCATCTGTTATTCGGTTTGTTGGAAAAATTAGGTATTATTTGAAGGGCTCCATTCATCAATCGCTCATTTTCGTTCAAGAGATTTTTAACGTTTTCAATGGCGCGGTCCCAGGTCGAGAGAATTTCAGCGATCTTTTTTTGTTCCTCCAGCGGAGGCAAAAGAACCTCAAGTGTTTCGAGCGTGCCCGCATTTACATTTTTCTGCGCTCCCCCTGCCTCAGCGCCTAAAATAAACCGTTTCCCGATAGGGGAGTTAATAAACGCGCAGAGGTAATCTGCATCTAGCAAATCTTTTTTCGGCCTAGTAATTAGCGAAGTGAAGCACTGCGCGTTTTCATATTTCTTCGGTACAACCGCAGAAAGACCGGGATAGCCTGTTCTCACGGTTAGGACATCTCCAGCCTTCAGGCGCTTATTTTTGTGTGTTTCTTCGTATTTGGGATCAATGAACAGTAGACTTGAGTCATCAACCTTGCCTTCTCTAATGTTCTGGTTGCGAAGCATCGGAACTCCAAAATCACGATATGCGTGAGTTGCCGCACTAGCGATCCCCACCATAATCTTATCGGCAAGCTCAGAAAGAGGGCGCATCGCCCAGCCTCGTGGCAAACTCACAGGCCTAGTTCCTTCAAATACTCGTTCATTTTTTTACGAACATGCACGAGTTCTGCTTCAAGCCCCTCGATTTCTTTTTGCACTGATTTGATATCGATTTCTTCTTGCTCCTCAAATGTATCCACATACCGAGGAATATTGAGATTATATTCATTCCCTTGGATCTCTTCGAGGCTGGCTACGTGAGCGTATTTATTTTCATTTTTACGAGCTTTGTAAGTTGCAACGATCTTTTCGATGTCAATATCGCGTAGCTTATTTTGGTTTTTACCTTCTTCAAAGTTGCGGCTGGCATCAATAAAAAGCACATCATTAGTTTTCTTTGCTTTATCAAAAATTAAAATAATCGCAGGGATGCCCGTGCCGAAAAATAGATTCGGCGGTAAGCCAACGACTGTATCTAGGAGATTTTCATCAATTAACTGCTGACGGATTTTACCTTCTGAACTGCCACGGAATAAAACGCCGTGCGGAACGATCACGCCAACGCGACCCTTGCCTTCAAAAGCTGATTCGATCATGTGAAGAATAAATGCGAAGTCACCTTTACTCTTTGGCGGAACCCCACGTGTAAATCGCTTATAAGGATCAGCCGCGGCGCCTTCAGCACCCCATTTATCTAGGGAAAACGGTGGATTTGCGACAACCACATCAAACTTCATCAAGTGATCTTTTTCGATGAGCTTGGGTGTATTGATCGTGTCGCCCCACTCGACTCGAGCGTTATCTATGCCATGAAGAAACATATTCATTTTCGCGAGCGCCCAAGTACTTCCATTTACTTCTTGGCCGTAAAGCGCATAATCATGGCCTTCAATTTCATCAGCTACTCGGAATAGTAGTGACGCTGATCCGCAAGCGGGATCATAAATACGATTACCCTTCTTCGCGCCAATGAGTTTTGCCAGAACGATAGCGACTTCTCTTGGGGTATAGAACTCCCCACCTTTTTTCCCAGAGTCAGAGGCGAACAGGGAGATGAGATAAATGTAGGCGTTACCAATAATATCTTCTTGTTGTTTTTCTCCACCTTCAAAGCGGCTTGGGCGGAAATCAAGAACTGGATCGGCAAAATCCTCTATGAGGGTTTTTAAGCGCCGATTGCGGTCTTTAGTTTGTCCAAGGGCGGCCTCTGAATTGAAGCTAATATTTCTGAAGATGCCTTCGAGTTTTGACTTATTGCTATCTTCGATTTCGGCCAATGCCTCATCGATGATTTCCCCAACATTGTTTTCGTTTCGCTTGCTGAATATGTAATCGAAAGTAGATTTTTTCCCTAGGACGAAACGCTCGCGCTCCATCTTTCTGCGAATACGAGTTTCATCGTCGCCCAACTCTTGGCGGTAAGTTTCGTAGTGATCTTTCCACACGTCGCTTAGGTATTTCAAAAACAAGAATGTAAGGATGTAGTTCTTGTATTCGGACGGATCAACCACCCCACGAAAAGTGTCGCACGCTTGCCAGATTTTTCGATAGATTTCGTTTTGGTCAACCGTTGTCGGTTTTGCTGCTGGTTTAGTTTCTTTAGCCATAGTTATATCCTCACTTGTTTTTTTAAAGCTTTGATTGTGATTTGTTCGACCAGGCGCTCTGTTTTTTCATTGAGCATCTGCTGGATTTCTTTGTAACGCTCCGACAGACTCGCCAACTCCGCGATCTTCTTTTGCATCGAAAGTGGTGGGAGGGGTATTTCAATTTCCTGTAGGTCACTTTTCTTAACGTTCAAGATTGAGCTACCAGCCGCAACTGACCGAATAAACTTTCTGGTGTCTTGCTGATTCAAAAACCAAAACAGATATTCGGGCAATACTTGGTCGCTGGTAGGCCGAATGATGAAAAAATGCGAAGAGGCAATAGTGTTTGAGTGCTCAGGTTGATCTTCGACAAACACTGGTCGCGGGTTCATTTTGGATAAGAATAGAACATCGCTCTTCTTTAAGTAATGAACAGGCTGAGGCTCATAGGTGATCGGCGTTTGATAGTT
>JANOUF010000043.1:0-2429 GCA_031416685.1 Bdellovibrionales bacterium | reverse complement strand
CCTCGAAAGTGGCTGTGAAGGTCCAGGAATTCCCTTCAGCTTAATCTCAGGAATTCTCTTCGCGCTTCAGCTTCGATTTATTGAATTGTCAAAATCTGCTTGCTAACAACAGTTATCCTGGCGAAGCTTAAGTATCTTTTCAGACCAGGAACTCATTTCACGTTGATACCGGTCAAACACTTTCCAATCGATGCAGTACCGAGAGCGAGGGCCGTCAATAGTCCCGCTGATAAGGCCGATTTCTTTCAAGGCTTTCAGATGCTGGCTCACAGTTGACTGAGCAAGCGGAAGATCTTCCGCCAACCCAGCAGTAACTATCGCTCGAAGCTTTACGAATACTTTTTCGGGAATTCATTGGGCCGGAGCGCCTGCGTTCATCGTTGCGCAGATCGTTGGTGCTACTGCGGCTTACTTGCTTTCACTGTGGCTACGGGAATAAAATTGAAATATGGAAATGATAGTCATCCCGCTAGTTGCGTTTGGCGCTTCGTTGCTTACATTTTTTTCTGGATTCGGGTTAGGAACTATCCTTACTCCAGTGTTCGCAGCATTTTTCTCAGTGGAACTCGCGATTGCTCTAACGGCCATCGTTCATTTCCTAAATGGACTTTTTAAGCTAGCGCTAGTTGGAAAGTACGCACGAATCCAGATCCTCATCAAGTTCGGTGGGCCCGCAATACTCTCAGCATTGTTTGGCGCATGGCTTTTATCAAAGGCTTCCGATTTAGCACCCCTTGCAAGTTACGAACTCGCAGGAAGAGAATTTTTCATTCTTCCGGTGAAACTCCTAATGGCTCTTTTGATTGCATTGTTCACGCTGCTTGAGTTGGTTCCAAAGCTTAAGAATCTTGAGTTTAGTGAGAGGTATTTACCCCTCGGCGGTCTGTTAAGTGGGTTTTTCGGAGGTCTTTCCGGCCACCAGGGAGCTTTACGGTCTGCCTTCCTCGCAAGAGCTGGATTAACTAAAGAGCAGTTTATCGCGACGGGTACCGCAATCGCGACAATGATCGATGTGGCGCGACTTATAGTTTATTCTGGTCACTTGAGCGCTGAGGGTCTTCGCGCAAATAGCGGCTTACTCGCTTTGACTACAGGAGCGGCTTTCGCCGGTGCGATTCTGGGGAACCAACTCTTTAAGAAGATTACGATGCAGGGAGTGCAGTTTGTTGTGTCCACCTCGTTGTTTGTTCTCGCAGTTGCTCTTGGATTTGGACTGATTTAAGCGCGCTAGCTCGAACATTTCAGTGCATTTCAAATCGTATCGGATTCTACGAAATTTTCTGAAACGTCGATTGCAGCTTAACTTGAATCAAGGTAAGATTGTTCTTGTGAAAATAAATCTTCAGACGTGTCTTTACATTTCTGAAATTGATCTCAAATTGTAATTTACCACTTCAATCACGTCTTACTACTTATCCACTTTCCCACTTCCAGACGCTCACAGCGCTAATTAGGCGCAAAGGGAAAACTATGGAAGTACAGAAACGTAAGCAGCGCGCATACGAGATCATTCTGCGTTTATCGCAGCATGGTCCTGTGTCGACGACAATCCTAAATAAAATGCTCGCGCCAAAAATGAGGACAAAGAAACTTCGGCAAGCACTCTATAGACTTCGAGACAAACGGTTCATCGATGCGCGAGTCATGGGTGCCCCCAGTCATCGAGCCGTATTCTGGCAAGTCTCGAAAGAGTTTTTGAGCGAGCCGACGTCACAGGTAGTATTCCAGTACGACCGCGCCAATCTTATGAGCCTTCGAACTTCGCGCCGCTGCCTGCCGTCGCATGAAGTTCGGCAGTACTGGATTTACATTCTAAGTCGTGTTCTTCCGAAAGCGGAAGTTGTTCGCCGCGATCAAATTGCCAGCCATTCTGAAGCCCGCAGTGTGCTACGGCTTCACGACAAGCAGGATTGTCGCCTCCCCGACTGCCTCATTTTCTTTTCCGATGTGAATGAGGAGCGACTTTGCATTGCCCTCGACTTCGAAGAAACGAGATGGTCGGCAGACATTAGTTTAGTGCGATTAAAATCTTATGCACGTCATACGAATCTCGATGGATCTATTTTTATTTCCATGAACGACTACGTTCACGAAACAGCGCGCCTGCTGAACCGCGCGATCAAGAATGATTCACGATTACAAAAATTAGGCTACTCGAATACATTTTTTACTTTTTCCGATGCGTACGACTGCTTCTCGAATCCGCTGTCTCAACTGCTTGATTGTAACGGCCGGGCGGTTTCTTTCGATGATTGGTATGTGCAAATGAGCGCTGCTAAGCAGGCTCAGATGAACGCTTTAGAATCGAAATAAAGCGGTAGGTTATCCCCATTTTTGACTCGACGACTTAAATCATGCCGCTTCCATTTTTCCGCTAGTCCATTGCGGTACTTACGAACATACACCCTGCACCAACTCTTCCTCTAAAG
>JANOUF010000042.1:0-11224 GCA_031416685.1 Bdellovibrionales bacterium | reverse complement strand
CGTCATCGGCATGATTGTTTTCGTGATCTTGGTTGTCATCAATTTCGTGGTCATCACCAAAGGTTCGGGCCGCGTAGCGGAAGTTGCAGCTCGATTCACATTAGATGCAATGCCCGGCAAACAGATGTCGATCGATGCGGACTTAAACGCAGGGCTGATCAACGAAGAAGACGCTCGCAGACGTCGTAAAGAAATCGAAATGGAAGCGGATTTCTACGGAGCCATGGACGGTGCCTCGAAGTTCGTACGAGGGGACGCGATTGCTGCAATCGTGATCACAATTGTTAACATCGTTGGCGGTCTTTTAATTGGTGTCATGCAGCGTGGAATGGACATCGCCGGAGCTGCGAAAGTCTACACGATGCTCACGATCGGTGACGGACTAGTCAGCCAAATTCCTGCACTCATTATTTCTACAGCTGCTGGTATTATCGTTACTCGAAGCGGTAGCGGTAAAGACATGGGAACAGAAACAGTTGGTCAGCTCTTTAGCAACACAAGAGCGATGTACATCGTTGCTTCGATTGTTTTCCTCTTGGGCATTATCACGCAAATTTACGTTTCATTTACGGCATGCGCAGTTGTTCTTGCAGGTATCGCATGGGCAACGGGTCGTTTCCGCCAAGAAGCAGCCGATGTAGAAAAGAAACGCTCAGACGAATTGGCAAATCGTCCAGAAAAAGAAAAGATCGAAACTCTTTTGCCGCTCGATCTTGTCGAACTCGAAGTTGGTTACGGTCTTATCAATGTTGTTGAGAGTGATGCGAGTGGCGATTTGCTTGAGCGTATCGTGTCGATCCGTAAGCAATTTGCTCTTGATATGGGTATTATTGTTCCGAGCATCCATATCCGAGACAATTTGCAGCTTGAACCAGGCGAGTATCGCGTGATGATCAAGGGCAATAAAGTTGGCGGCGGTCATCTTAAAGCTGAATACCTTCTTGCGATGGATCCGGGCAACGTCGTTGCTCGTGTCGACGGTATTCCAACAAAAGAACCGGCGTTCGGTCTCGATGCGCTTTGGGTTTCAAAGGCGAACAAAGAAACTGCAGAGCTAGCCGGTTACACCGTTGTGGATTTGCCAACAGTTATGGCGACTCACCTCACAGAGATTATTCGCACACATGCACACGAACTCCTTGGTCGCCAAGAAGCTCAAACGCTTGTCGAGAATTTCAAGAAGCAATATCCAAAAGTGGTGGAAGATCTTATTCCGGATCCGCTTGGACTTGGCACTGTGGTCAAAGTTCTTCAGAACTTGCTGCGTGAACAGGTTTCTATCCGCGATCTTCTTACGATTTTCGAGTGTTTAGCTGACGAATCTAGCCGCACGAAAGATCCGGAAATGTTGACGGAATCTGTTCGTCGCGCACTAGCTCGTGGAATTTCGGCTCGTTACAAAACCGATATGGGTAACGTGCCGGTTATCAGCCTTGATCCGCGCCTTGAAGAACTTATTGCGAACTCACTCTTGCAAACGGAGCAAGGCGTGCAGTTAGTCATGGATCCGCGCGTGGCTTCGGCAATGATCGAGGGCATCGCTTCAACTATTGAGCGTCACCCGGAGATTGCAAGCCAGCCAATCTTGTTAACTAGTCCGACAGCTCGTCGACACATCTTTAAGCTTACGCACAGATTTATTCCTCAGCTCGTGGTCCTCTCTCATAACGAACTCTCAAGTGATACTCGCGTCTCAAATGTGGGCGTGGTGGAGCTAGCGAATGCGGGTTAAAAAGTTTGAAGCCAAAACAATGAAAGACGCTCTTCGTATGGTGAAGAACGAGCTTGGCCCTGACGCGATCATTCTCGCAGCACGAGATAATCGCAAGTCCTACGGCCTCGCCGGTGAAGGCAGTGTTGAAGTCACGGCCGCCGTATCTGAGAGCACGCTTCATAAAAAGAAGTTCGTTGAATCGCGCATGCGCGGCGAAGACGTCACTCGATTCCAAGCCGCACCTGCTCGCCAGCAAAAGCAATTCATCGACAAAATGGCAGGCGAGCGCCTTCGTCAGTTTGCCGAGCGGCAAATTTCTTCCGCTGCGGCTCCGGCACCGAAGAAGGCCGATCCTAAGCGTACGATTACTCCCGTGAGCTATATCGATATTCAAGATGAAGAAACTCCGTATCAGCAGTTGAAACAGTCCCGTCGTCAATCGAATGAGCAAACGCAACAACGCGGTTCACAAATGAGCAACGTGAGTGGTCGCAATGTGCGTGACGTGATCAACGACTATCAAGCGGAAGGAATGTACGAGGCCGGTGGCGGAAAAACCTCGGATCCCGCGCGTGAACGCATCCGCAGTGCTGCGCAAGAAGCTTGGCGCGCGGGTTTAACGACTGCTGTTGAAGATTTCATGACTCAAACTCAAGTGAAAGAATCAAAAGAGTTTGAAATCATTAACTTGAAGCAAGAGATAAATCGACTTCAAGAAAAGCTCAATGGCTCTGCTCAAAACATGCCGCAGACTTTTGTTGGCGGCCACCCGGGAGCTGAGCACGGAATTAATTACGACTTAAGTTTCATGTTCCAAAAACTTCATGAAGCAGGAATTTCGACTGAGAATACAGTTCAAATTCTTTTGAGCGCGCAAAAACAAATGGATGCTGGGCAACAAAAAAAGCGCCCGCTAGTTGACGCGTACGTTGGACGCTGGATTTTGAACAGTATCCAAACTGCACCAACCCCTTATGCAGGCCGCGTGCACTGCTTCGTTGGTGGCTCGGGCAGCGGCAAAACTTCAACGCTCGTGAAGATGGCAAGTCAGTTAGTGATCAACGAGAAAAAACGTGTTGCTGTGATCACAACGGATGCAGCAAAAGTTGGAGCAAGCGATCAGCTAAAGACATATTGCCAGATACTCAACGTTCCATTTGCGATCGTTCGTAACCAAAAAGAATGGGCATGGGTTCTCTCGCAGCTGACGAATGTCGACCACATCCTTGTCGATTATCCTGGGATGCAATTGCACACGCTCGAGGAAATTCAATTCCTGAAAACAATTTTGCCGCCAGAACAAGCGGCAGCGACTTTCCATTTGGTGATGAGTGCGACTGCAAAAGATAACGATACGCTTGAGCTTGCTCGTCGCTACAAGCAAACGAATTTCCAAGATTTGATTTTCACCAACCTGGATCAATCGGTTCAGCACGGTGTTGTTTATAACGTTCATCGGAAGACGGGAAAGCCGCTTCATTCGTTCGGAATCGGAACCCGGCTGCCCGAAGACTTCGAGCTCGCGACTAAAGAACGAGTTTTAGATTTAATTTTCAGACTGACACGAATTCGTAAGTGAGGAGAACAGATGTCTAGGCGTCCTACGCGCACAGTGAGTATTACATCAGGAAAAGGCGGAGTCGGTAAAACGACGCTCGTAGCGAACTTAAGCACGATGCTCGGTCGTCAGGGGAGCCGTGTGCTCATTCTCGATGGCGATTTGGGTATGGCAAATGTCGATATCATGTTTAAGGTTCGCCCTGAACGCACGATCTTCGACGTCGTTAAAGGCGACTGCGAGATGAAGGATATCCTCATCAATGTTGCACCGAACGTGACGCTGATTCCAGGCGGCAGCGGAATTTTCGATTTGCAGAATCTCACTGTTTTCGAAAAACAAATTTTGCTCGATCAAGTGAGCGGTCTCGGTGCGAATTACGATCTTATGTTGATCGATACAGCACCTGGGATCGATGACAACGTTTTATATCTGAATGCGGCTGCGCAAGAGATCAACGTTGTTGTCACTCCGGATCCCGCGAGTCTTGCGGATTCATACGCGTTGATAAAAGTTCTGAATCAACGCTATCGCGAGAATCGTTTTTCAGTGATTTGCAATCAAGTGAAAGACGAAAGTGAAGGTCTTGCCCTCTATGAACGTCTCAATTCTGTTGCTGGACGCTTCCTCAACGTCGGTCTGGACTATAAAGGGTCTATACCGATGGATCTCGTTTTGAGACAGGCTACCAAGACTCAACAGCTTGTTTGCGAAAGTAATCCAGATGCGCCTGCGGCTGTTGCAATTCGAAAAATCGTACAGAAATTGCGTGGCTACGAGGGCGGTATCGATAACAAGGGAAGCCTGCAGTTCTTCTGGGAACAAATCATTGGTGTGGCATAAAAGATTAGGACTTCTTGGCAGGTTCTCATTTTGATAGCCTGATCGTGGTGGATTTTCGTTGGCGGTTTTAATCGTCGTGGAAAGAGAGAATAGGGTGGCGGGGATGTCGGACAATTCGTTACTTCGTAAGTATAAAGAAACGCCTACGAAGCTGACTCCGGAGCAAAAGGATAAATTGATCCTCGAGTATGCTCCGCTCATTAAGTTCATCGCGCAGAAAATCGCGGTCCGTTTGCCATCGAACATCGAACTCGATGATTTGATTTCAAGTGGTGTGATCGGATTGATGGATGCGATCGAGAAGTACGATCCAACTCGGGACAACAAATTTAAAACTTATGCTGAATTTCGTATTCGTGGTTCGATCCTCGATGAACTTCGCGCGCAAGATTGGGTGCCACGTTCCGTACGTGACAAAGCCAAGCTTCTTGATCGCACTGTGATCGAACTCGAAGCCGAGATGGGTCGCACAGCGACTGACGATGAAGTATCTGAGCGGTTAAACATGACCATGGATGAATTCCATGACCTTGTGAATCAGGTTCGCCCAGTTTCACTTTTGTCGATCGACGATTCGGCTACGTTCTCAAGTGTTGATAAAAAATCGATCTTGAACATTCTTGAAGGCTGCAAGCTGAACAATCCGTTCACTCAGCTCAACATGAAGTCGGTAAAAGACGTTGTGACGAAAGCGATCGAAGAATTGCCTGAGCGTCAGCGATTAGTACTCTCGTTGTATTACTACGAGGATCTCAACCTAAAAGAGATCGGCAAGGTCCTTCGCGTGACGGAGAGCCGTGTTTCTCAGTTGCATGCGCAGGCTATATCAAGATTGCGTGGTAAGCTCACTCAGGTGTTTAACGAGAACGAAGAGCAAGCAAGTTAACGAAGTGAGCAGTGAGCGGTGAGCTGTGAGCGGAAAAGTGAACAGTGATCAGAAAGCCGGATGACAGACCGGCTTTTTTATTTGTATGCTCCGCACATGTGGCTCGTCCTCTTTTCATTACTAGCTTCACTTGCACACGCGGAGATGCCGGCATTGGCGCCGACGCCGTTTCCAATTCCAGAGTCGCAGCCGTTATTGCTTGAGCACCCGCCGCTCTCGCCGGAGGCGACGCCGTCTACTTTTGTTTCACGAGACCGCGAAAAGCGTTCGATCGACATTGGCCACAACGTTACAGCAACTTCGTGGGTGCTCCGAAAAGGTCAATGCACGGTCGGTTTTCAGATCGTAGGTTGCGGCCTCAATGATCGCACGACACTCGGTACAAGCACATTTCTTCTTAACTACTACGACATGGCTAGCGTTGCTTTCCGCCACGTACTCAAGGACAGCGCCGAAACTCGAACTGCAGTGCAACTCGATTACTTCAAAACTTACGGGGTACGTAAGCTACGTGAAGGGAATGCTATCCTCACAAACGGCGGCTACGACATGGAAGCCGTCTGGTTGATGTGGATTAAAACTTGGCGGTTCAGGCCCGACTACCACTTTCATGTAAACATTCATACGAACTATTATTTTAACGAGCGCATGCCATTCTCGCTTCGAAGGCCGTACTTGGATAAAACTCCATTTCAGCTGAACATAATGACCATGCACGAAGTCGATCTTGTCAGTAACTGGGTGATGAAAGGTGAGCTTGGGATTATCGATGCGCTAAGAAATCCCGCACATCTTCATTCAGGAGCAACGATAGGGCAAAACTTCAATCGCTTGCATTGGCATTTTGGATTTTCAATGACGTCAACGCTTCTCGCGCTTTTTTCTCCAAGCCACCGTTACGATTATCAGCAACATCTTCGCGCTTGGGATATCGACGGCTACAATTCAAACTTTAAAGACAAAGACGATATCAATTACGATTTCTCGATTCATCCAGAGCTTTCGATTCAATACTATTTTTGATCAATATTATTTCTGAAATTGTGATCCAAAAGATTTTAAAAACGCATCCTGTGAAGGCGATGGCACAAACACCGGATTTGCTTGTCTAATTGATAAATAGAGATCCTCTAGAGATTCACCACGAAGCATGTGTGCAGCCATGATCATGGTCGATGTGCGACCAATGCCTGCCAAGCAATGAACTGCCAATGGCTTTTTTCGATCAGTGGTCGAATCGAGAATTGTTCTTAGCTGTCGAACTTGATCTACCGTTGGCGCACCAAGGTCGTTAATGCTGATGTGGTGAGTTTCAAAATGTTCCTTTAGAACATCGTTTTGATGGTGCTCTTCGGTAAGTGTTACGATTGTCTCGATTTTGTTTTGACGAAGGAAATTGATTTCGTAGTTCAGCCGCGCTCGGCTAAGCAAAAATTCAACCGAATCATCGACAACGCTGAAATCTTCAATTATTTGCATTTGGGAGGTCAGCTTTTTTAAAGAGTCTGCAAAGCCCTCCGCGGTGAACAGTGGCGCTATAATCGCGTTCCCGGTCGTATTGTCTAGACCATGATAAGTGAAGATTTGAGGTGCGTACTCACGCAAATGCAGTCGGAAATCGCTCAACGGTCGTCGCCCAGACGAGTATTTCCCTATCCAACCTAAGACCACGGCCTCCTGAAATTCGAGCTCCAGCCACTTGAGCGCATTGAATCCAGGGCGGGCCATGCCGGCAATCGACCCCTGTTTGAACCACCAAAATGTTTTCATAAGCCATTTCTAGCAGGGTTTTACAGGGTAGTCGATGCCCGGGGAAACCACTTAAGTGAAAGGTTTACTCGTTCTGGGCTCCGTTAGAGGGAACGAAATAAATTGCATGGAGGCGAAGGCTACGAATGCGATATAAACACCGTCACATGAAGCAACTGGCCTACCTAATTCACGAGGGCAAAACCTATCTGGTTCAGCGCGAGCGATCGACGTTCGAGCCGTCCTCTGCCGTCACCGATCTTATCCAAACCCTTTGGCAACAATTTGGTTCGGATGCACTTAAGATAGTACGCGAGCCGATCTTTCATACTGGCGAGTTAACTGAAATGGATCACGGGATGATTTCCGTTTCAGCGAAACGAACTCGCAGGCTCACTGGCACGATCGAAAGTATCATGGCGGGCTTAGGCAAAAACGTTTTGGAAATTTCCGATAAAATGGAAGTGCTCTCACTCAATTTTGAAAGTCCAAAGCAAAAGCTCGATATTCCGAGTGCTATGCACATCGCTGAAAAAGTCGCGGCTCTTTGCAACAATACGGATCGCGATTTGAAAATGGCTGAACGCAATCGTGCAATTGGCGCCGTACTTCTCGATCCGAATGGCGAAGTGCTCGCGGTTGGTGCGAACAACGCCGGCAAAGATCGCACGCGCCATGCGGAAGTAAATTTGCTTCAGAGCTACTTCCAGAAAAATAAAAAGCCTGTACCAGTTGGCTCAACTCTCGTTACCACAATGAAACCATGCAAGATGTGCGGTGGCATGTTGTGGACAGCAGCGGAAGATCCGCTCAGCTTAAAAATTGTGTACAAAGAGTTCGATCCGGGACCGAATGGTTCTATCTCAGTGCTTAGCGCAAGTTCTTTCGAGAGAAAACGCGCGTGTGCGCACAATCCAGATGCGATTGCAAAAGTGATCGAGATTCAAGCTTAAAAATTATTCCGAGTCATCGCTAGTGGGGGAAGCGTCGGGGTGTGCCTCAACACTTTTCGTGAACGCATTTCTAATTTTACCGATTAGTCGCGCTTCAAGTTGTCGAACCGCTTCACGAGTTGTTCCGTAATGTTCGCCGATTTCCTGAAGAGTCATCGGTTCATCATTGAGAACTCGTTTCTCGAGAATGAAAAGTTCTTTTTCATTGAGTGAACTGCGAATCTTTTCGATGTTTTCGCGTAAGACTTCCAGCTCCTCAGCGTGTCCAATCTGCTCAGCCATATCCGGAGCATCAGAAACATGGAAATCAAGTCGACTGGAGTTCGGGTTTTCCGGGTCTAAAGGTTGACTTAAGCTTACGTCACGGCCTGAAAGTCGCTGACTCATCGTTCGAACATCGTCTTCGCCGACGCCTAAGCGACTTGCGAGGAGTGGGATGTTTGAAGCTTGTCCCATCCGATCGAGTAAATCTTTTTCTTTTTGCAGGCGATAGAAGAGTTTGCGCTGAGTTTGAGTCGTTCCAATACGAACCATAGAATACTGGCGCATTAAATATTCTTGAATGTAACCGCGAATCCACCAAACAGCGTAGGTGATAAGTCGAACGTCTTTGTAAGGGTTGAATTCACGAACGGCGTGCATGAGTCCAACGTTACCTTCTTGAATCAAATCGATGAGCTTTGCGCCGAACTTTGAATATTCCGCCGCGATTTTTACAACGAAGCGAAGGTTTGCAGTTACGAGTCGTTCTGCTGCTTGCGCATCACCTGTTTCGCGGTAGCGAACAGCAAGCGATCGCTCTTCTTCTCTTGTGAGAAGTGGATACTTTCGAATTTCTGCTAAGTAGGTGGCAACAGGATCGGTGGACTGAACTCCCGCATCTGATTCAACAGGAACGGGCAGTCGCGATTCATCAATGGGTTCTAATTCGACATTTGAAAATACAGGAGCGCTACTTAGACCCTCGCCTTCGAAATTACCGATCGCTTCGACAGGAGGTGCGTCTTCGACAATTTCTGAGCGCGCGGAAGGAGAGTGAATGACCTCTGCGTGAACTCGTTTCGGTTCGCTTTTGCGCTCTGATTTTCGCTTGATGGCCTTAGAAGCTTTTTTTGTAGCTTCCTTTGAAGACGTAGTCTTACGACTGACCTTCTTCTTTGTTTTTGCCGCCATGAAATTGGTCCTAAGGATTTACGAAAGTATGGTGTCGAGCTTCTTTTGCAGTGTCGACTGAACCATGCCTTTTACTGGAGTCAGCATCAACGGGAGATCAACCTCGATTTCGACGTGCGATCCTCCACCTTTTGAAGTCACCTTCATGTCGGCTTTGAACTGGCTGCCTTTAGCGGTGCCAGTCATAGTCGACTCATTGAAGGTGCATGCGAGGTTCGGATCGAACTTGCGGAGGTCTTTGTCAGACTCCAGCATGTGCTTGATCTTGTTGAAGGTTTCCTGTGCAGACTGGGTCGTAGACTTTTCAGCTTTTACTTTTGGCATAGGCACACAAGATAGGGTGTTTTTACGAAACTGTCTAGGCAAGCCATGGCAATTTCGGGTTGGCAAAAGTGGTCCTGTCACTTATCTTAAGTTGCTGATTTCTCAGGAGACTTATCCCATGCAAAAGTTTGTGAAAGATTTGAAGCGTTCCATGTACTGCGGCCAACTACGCAGTGAGCATGATGGTCGCGATGTGAATCTAATGGGTTGGGTCAATGGCCGTCGTGACCACGGTGGTTTAGTGTTTGTTGATTTGCGTGACCGCGAAGGTCTTGTGCAGGTCGTACTCGATCCGAATCAGGCGGAGATGTCTTCGGCAAAAGATGTTCGTGGTGAATATGTTATCGCGATCAAAGGTTTGGTTCGAAAACGGCCAACGGGCATGACAAACACGAAAATTAAAACAGGTGAAGTTGAAATCGTAGCATCGCGCTGTGAAATTTTGAGCGTGGCAAAAACTCCTCCTTTTCAAGTCGATGACGAAAACGTCGGCGAGAACCTTCGTCTCAAATATCGTTACCTCGATATTCGCAGCGAGCGTTTGACCCAAAATTTGCGACTCCGCCACGAGATCACTCGCACTGTGCGTGAGCACTTAAGCGATGAAGGTTTTTGCGAAGTCGAAACTCCGATTTTATATAAGAGCACGCCAGAAGGTGCGCGCGATTACTTGGTTCCATCGCGTGTGAATCAAGGAACATTCTACGCACTTCCGCAGTCGCCGCAAACTTTGAAGCAGCTTTTGATGATTGGCGGAATGGATCGCTATTTCCAAATCGCACGTTGTTTCCGCGACGAAGATTTGCGCGCGGATCGTCAGCCTGAATTTACACAAATCGATATCGAGATGAGTTTCGTTGATCAAGACGACATCATGGGCGTGAACGAGTGCATGGCGCAAAAAATTTGGAAGAAGTTTAAGGGCATCGACATCGGCACAATTCCTCGCATGACTTTCAAAGAGGCGATGGATACTTACGGGTCCGACAAACCTGATACGCGCTTCGGATTAGAGTTGAAAGACGTTCGCACTTTGTGCAGTGGCACTGGGTTTAAAGTTTTTGAAGATGTGATTGCGCGCAATGGTTCAATCAAAGGCATTGGCGTTGAACAAGGCGGAGATTTCTCACGCGCTTTCATTGATAAACTCACCGACATGTCGAAGAAGGCTGGAGCAAAAGGGCTTGTTTGGATTAAGCCAGACGCAACTGGAGCATTGGGTTCTCCAGTTTCTAAATTTATTGATGCTGAGCAAATAAAAAAGATATACGCGGCACTTTGCCCAAGCGGAAAAGGGACTGCGATCATCGTTGCTGATAGTTACGATGTATCGTGCGCTGCACTTTCAACGATTCGTTTGTTCTTGGGTAATGAATTGAAGTTGATCGACACAACAAAAGATAAATTCTTGTGGGTCGTTGATTTCCCATTGCTTGAGTATGACCCAGAGGGAAAACGCTGGGCTGCTCGTCACCATCCGTTCACGTCGCCACAAGATCAGTCGATGGATGACATGATCCAAGGCAACGAGAAATCTTTCGGCGAAATGCTCGCAAAAGCTTACGACTTAGTTTGCAACGGCTATGAAATCGGCGGCGGAAGTGTGCGGATCTATCGATCTGAATTGCAAGATGCCATGTTCCGAACGTTGGGTTTCTCAAAAGAAGATGCGCAAAAGCAGTTTGGTTTTTTCATTGAAGCGTTGTCGTATGGAACTCCTCCGCACGCAGGGTTTGCGTGGGGCATGGACCGTTTAACGATGATCGTGTGCGGAACAGATGCGATCCGCGACGTAATTGCATTCCCGAAAACGGCGAAGGCGTCAGACCTGATGGCGGATTGCCCAAGCACAGTTTCGCGCGAGCAGTTGATCGAGCTTGGAATTCGTTTGATTACGCCAGCTGAGAAAAAGCCTGCTGAACCGACTTCGAATGCGTAGGCACTTTCGATCCGCAGATGAAAGAGGTTTGGGATGAAATTTTTTGTGCTTATTTTCGGAGTGCTAACTTGTATGTCAGTAAAGG
>JANOUF010000041.1:0-21459 GCA_031416685.1 Bdellovibrionales bacterium | reverse complement strand
CTTTCAGGCCGTATTGAGCAAGACGCCTTTACTATGGAGCCGACGTTCCAATCACTTGAGAAACTCGGCTGGCGCGTGATGCGCTTGGAAGATGGCCACAATTTGCAGGCGTGCGTTTCAACTTTCGAAGAAGCGCTGAAAGCAGTAACGACAGATCCAACGATTCCGGTCGCAATTCACGCTCGCACGCAAAAAGGGAGAGGCTCCGCTAAGGCGGTCGCGTCTGCCTCAGGCGCACATGGCTTCCCTCTGAAAAAAGCGGATGAACTTCCAGCGTTCCTAAGTGAAATTTACGATGGCCAACCTGTCCCGCAAGAGTTCACGGCCTGGGCAGTTGAGTTAAGCGATTACGAAAAGAAAAAAGCAGAAGCAGCTGCTGTGAAACCTGCATCAGCAAAAGCTCCGACTGAAAAAATTCAAATCGGAGTTGCGGCGGCGCTCATCAACGCACGTAAAAAAGGTTATCCGGTTTTCTCTGTGTCAGCTGACTTACAGGGTTCAACTGGAGTTGCTGAATTCCAAAAAGAATTCGGTCAGGCGATGGCAGACGTCGGAGTAGCTGAATCAAACATGATCAGCACGGCAATCGGTTTGTCGCTGGCTGGATATGTTCCGATCGTTGATACGTTCGCACAGTTTGGTGTGACAAAAGGTGCATTGCCTCTCACGATGGCAAGTCTTTCGCTTGCACCGGTAATTGGGATTTTCTCGCACACAGGATTTCAAGATGCAGCCGATGGTGCTTCTCACCAAGCACTGAGCTTCTATGCGCAAGTGTCATCTATTCCGCACGTTGAAGTGTATTCACTAAGTTGTTCAGCTGAAGCTGAAGCACTCGTTTCACAAGCGGTTGAATCTTTTGTTAACGACCGCAAGGCTGGAAAAATCCCGCCAACGCGAATTTTCTTTTTGGGCCGAGAAAATTTCCCGCGTTCATACAAAGAAGGTCAGACATTCAGTCTCGGCCAAGCAGCGATTGTTCACGACACAGCTGACTCTGCAAAATCGGTAACGATCGTTGCGGGTGGTTCACTCGTTGGAGAAGCTCTTAAGGCTGCTGACACTTTGAAAACGCAAGGCATTGGTTCAGTCGTGGTACATAATTCTTCAGTGAATCATCCGGATCTAAAAACGATTTCATCCGCACTTAAGAAAACTGGCGGAAGATTAGTTACGGTCGAAGAACATCGCGTAGTCGGCGGCATGGGCGCATTGCTTACCCATGCACTTGCCCTCGCTGGTGAAACTCCGCGAATTAAATCACTCGGCGTTGGCGACAACTTCGGCCAAAGCTCCTACACCGCACTCGAGCTCTACAAAAAACACGGCCTCGACAGCACAGCGATCGTAAAAGCCGCCACCGAACTTCTTTAAAATAAAAAAGCGGCTCATCGAAGCCGCTTTTTTTTGCGAAAATTTTGATTTGAAAATTAGGCTTTGTCGTCGTCCGACTTTTTCTTCTCTGCGAGCTTCTCGCGTTTCGTGACGTCGATTTCTTCGCCCGTAAGGCCTTTTTTGAAGTTGTTGATTGCTTCGCCGATGCCTTTGCCGATTTCAGGAAGACGCTTAGGACCAAACACCATCAGGGTGATTCCAAATAAAATTATCAAGTGCCAAACGCTTAATCCGCCCATTTGTACGCCTCCATCTCAAAGGTAACACGGTATTGCTAAAAAATCAGCGAACCGTCAAGTCGTTGTCTTCATTGGGGACGTCAGCTTCGTCAGATTGCTCATCAGCGTCAGCCCCATCGAAATCTACAGAATCGCCATCGGTCGCAGGCTGAGTGCCTGTCGCGTTCGCGCGACCGCCACGACCTTCTCCGCGATTGCGGGGACGACGTCGACGGTTCGAACTTCTCTTTTTATGTTTTTCTTCGTCAGCTAAAACCTCGAGGTCCCCAGCGAACTTGACCTGAAGATCTCTCCAAAACTGGATGTCTTCCGCCGGCAACACGAAATCAACTTCCGCCAACTGCAGCGCTAGTGCAAAGCCCTCGTTTTTTACCAAGCTAAATTGCCTACGTTCGCCACGTTTTTTAAAGTCCGCAACGCGCCCAAGTTGAGTAACGATTTCCAGCGACTTCGAAAGTGCCATCTGCTCAAACTTGAAAATGCCAAGCTCGTCGCGCATCAGTTTTTGAAAACGCTCGTCTTCGATAACGTCTTCTGGTCGCTTATCCCCAAAATCCTCGGTTTCCGTCAGAGTTTGGTACAATGAAAATACCATCCATCCAAACAAATGAAGCGTGTCTGCGGCGCCCGCAGCAAGTGCACGATTGCGTCTGAAGTGGTCGATAAAAATATCGCGCTTCTCGGAATCCATGAAAACGTCGTTGAGTGTTGGTAAGACATATTTCAAAACATCGAGATCAAATGCTTCAAGCAAAACCAGTTCAGGCTCTTTGAGGCGGAAGATTTTCAAAAACTCTTCGCGTCTGCGCGGCAGTGCCGATTTTAAAAGCTCAGAGCCATGAGTTTGAATTGCAGCGCGAAGTTCCGGATCAATCGTGAACTCGATCTTATGAGAAAGTCGCAATGCGCGCAGAATACGAATCGAATCTTCAATCAAGCGAACATTCGGATCACCGATCATGCGTAGAACGCGATTTTCAATATCGCGAGTCGCATCGACATAATCGATAAGTTTGTCTTCGAGTGGATCGTAGAAAATTCCGTTAATTGTGAAATCGCGGCGTCGAGCGTCTTCTTCCGGCGTACCAAAAACGTTGTCACCGAAAGGCACGCCCTCCGGAAACTCCTCAGCTTTCACTTCGCGTCGGAATGTCGCGACTTCAAACTGTTGTTCTTCACGTTTTACTAAAACGAGCCGAAATCGGCGTCCGATTATGTAGGCGTTCCAGATCAATTTTTTAACTTGAGGCGGCGAGGCACTCGTCGCGATATCGTAATCTTTGGGAACAATCCCGATCATCAAATCGCGAACGCAGCCGCCGACGAGATAGCTTTCAAAGCCGCCTTTTTGTAACGCTTTAACGATCCCATGAGCATGGGAGTCGATCCATTCTTTATGAAGCCGCGGCTTTTCGCGCTGTGTATCCATAGGCTGGCCAAGTATAGCTTTAACTTTTCAGCTGCGTCACGAGAGATGTACTCTGTGAATGGAGGCTAAATTGCCGATGAGCTTCGTAGAGAACTTCCACCACCAAATTACTGGCCCCGAGAGTGGCCCAAAGCTCGTGTTTTTGCATGGTGTGATGGGATTTGGTGCGAATTGGCGGACTATCGCAAAAACCTTTGAGAACGAATATCAGGTCCTCACGTACGATCAACGCGGCCATGGGCGCTCCATGAAACCTGATAGAGGCTATTCTCCCGAAGATTATTCGGGAGATCTTAAGCGCATTATCGATGAGCTCGGTTGGGGCAAAATCAATTTAGTGGGGCATTCAATGGGCGGGCGAAACTCGCTGGTTTTCGCCTCACTCTATCCCGATCGCGTTAATAAGTTAGTGATCGGCGACATTGGACCTTCCATGAACGAAAAGGGGAGCGCGTTTATTTTAAAGCTTCTCAATACAATTCCGGTTCCGTTTCCAACAAAACGCGACGCCAAAGCGTACTTTGAAAACGATTTCCCTCGGATATTTTACTATGTCAGACAGAAAGTCGGTTTAGCCGCGTATCTCTACGCGAATATTATTGAAGACGCCGACAAGCGCGGCATTTGGCGGTTTTCCGAAGCAGGAGTTAGGGAAAGCATCGACGAGGGGCGCGCCAAAGAGCGTTGGTCAGAGCTTCGGGCGTTATCAATGCCGACTTTGCTTGTTCGTGGCGAATGGTCCGATGATCTAACTCTGGAGACCTATGAGCGGATTTTGAAAGAAAACCCGCGAATCCAAGGAGTTGAAATAAAAGAGGCCGGGCACTGGGTGCATAGCGACCAACCTGGCGCATTCATTGAGGCTTTGCGCACCTTTTTCGCACAAAACTAAAGCTCGTGTCTTTGACAAGCCTTCAGCAAAAGCGATAGGGTGGAAACGCAAATTTGACTAGGCGCGGCTGAAGATGATTCTGTGCCATCATGATCAGGAAGGTTACACCTTTGAAATTCTCAGAGTTAGAGCTCCATCCGTCACTTAACGGAGCAATCGAAAAAGCAAACTTCGTCGAGTCGACACCAGTTCAAGCAGCAACGATTCCACACATTCTTGAGGGCCGCGATGTTGCGGGCCTCGCGCAAACTGGAACCGGAAAAACTGCAGCATTCTTGCTTCCGCTTATGGAACGAATTCTTCGCGCTGGAAATCCAGTACAAGAACTCACTCCAGAACAGGCCGAGAAATATAAAAAGCGCGCGTTCACGGATTGGAAAACCGGTCAGTGCATTTTAGTACTCGTTCCGACACGTGAACTCTGCGAGCAAGTTTATGAAAACGCGTTGAAGCTAAAAGGTGATTCGCACCTGCGTGCCGTATCCGTTTATGGCGGCGTCAGTTACGAAAAGCAAAAAGCGGGTTTAAAAGATGGCGTTGAATTTATCATCGCAACACCCGGCCGCTTAATTGATCTCTACAAAGAAAATCTCGTCGATTTCAAACAAGTTCGCGCGATCGTGTTCGATGAAGCGGACCGCATGTTCGACATGGGTTTTAAAGACGACATGAAATTCATCCTTCAGCGCGTACCGAAAGAGCGTCAGTTTTTGGTTTTCAGTGCGACTTTGAATCTAGATGTGATGAACACCGCTTATCAGTTCGGAGCAAATCCTGTTGAAGTAAACGTTTCGCGTGATCAGGCGACTGCTGAAAACGTCGATGACAAAATCTTTCACTGTGGTTCGGCTGAAAAGGGCGGTTACCTTCTAACGCTTCTAAAAAAACATGCTCCTCGCCAGACGATTATCTTTTCAAACTTCAAGATGAACGTTCCACGTATTGCACAGTTCTTAAACGACAATAAAGTTCCAGCAGTTGGAATTTCATCGTTGCTTACGCAAGCACAACGAAACCGCGTGATGGAGCAATTCAAAGCTGACAACGACAGTAACGTGCTAGTTGCGACGGATGTTGCGGCTCGCGGCCTTGATATCAAAGGCGTCGATATGGTGATCAATTATGAACTACCAGACGATGCAGAAAATTACGTTCATCGCATCGGTCGTACAGGACGCGCTGGCGAAAAAGGAAAAGCGTTTAGCTTAGTTTCTGATCGCGACATTGAGGCGCTTGGGCGAATCGAAGAATACTTAAAAGAAAAAGTGGAAGCGGATTGGGTTGATGAAGCCGAAATGGCGAAAGACTACAAGCCAATGGGAAGTGATCGCGGAGATCGCGGTCCTCGAAGAGATTTTGATCGCGGTGGTCCACCACGCGGTGGAGATCGAGGCGGTCCACCTCGTCGCGATGGCGGCGGTCGTGGAGGTCCACCACGTCGTGATGGTGGCGGCCGCGATGGTGGTGGTAGACCCGAGCAACGCGCTGAAGGTGGAAGACCAAGTGGTGGAGGCGGCGGACCTCGTCGTGACGGAGATCGCGGACCTCGCCGAGAAGGTGGAGATCGCGATCGCAACAGAGATAGTGGACCACGTAGAAATGATCGCGGAGGCAGCGAAGGTCGTCCGCCACAGCAAGCACGTGCGGAAGGTGGAAAACCACAAGGTCCACGCAGAGAATTCACAACCGCAAAAGGTAAAGAGCAAGGTCACGGCAAAGTTGGAAACGGCAAACACCCACAAGGTGGCCACCGTAAACATCAAGCTGGAGGTCGTCACAAGGGCGGACAAAAAGCTCCACCGTCGATCGGTTCAAAGGTCACGGGATTCATCAAAAAATTATTCGGTGGCTAAAGAACTGTAAGGCGTAGCAACTCTTTGAAGTTGCTGCCTGAGCGTTTGTTATCGCGGAAAATTGCGTGAAAACTATCGTGGTTGACCACGCTCTTAACTTTTCCAATGCTCCAGATTCCACCCATGTATGCGAGCAACAGATCTTCACGTGAGGCTTTGTCGCGAAAAGCAACGTCGCTTGTCACTATAGCCAGGTTCTGGGATTTTTGTTCGAGAGCTTCGTATCCGTAGTTCATTGTGAACGGTAGAAGAAAAGAGACCGCGCGGCTATTGCCCTTTGCACGCATGAGTTGAGTCAGATGTGCGATCACATACATATGATAAAAGTTGTTGTCTTGGATTGCGCGAACGAACGGTGGATAAAATGAACGAGCAAGTTTGTTGCCATTCGCTCCGTTGATTCGCTCGATCAGGTCAACCACAAGCAACGTGTTCTCATTATATACGCGATTGGTTTTGAATTCTGGTCGCTGTGTCGCCCATTGCATGTGATACATATCGCCGCTTGTATCTTGAAAAAGTGTGGCGATGAATCGAACAACTTTCGATGTTGCGCCCTCAACTTTTTTCACAACTTCAAACGTGCTTTGGAGCTGAATGCCTAGCTTCAAAAGATCCGAGCCGTCTCGAACAGCTTTTAGCGTGACGGTAGTCCGAGGATCTTTAAGAAGGTTCAACAAATCTTTCTTGAACACGACTGCTCGAGAGACATGATCACGACCGGGTAGATCAAGTGCTGAGACGAAATCTTTCGAGGCCTTCAAACATTTTAGGGTTGTTGCAGGAAGCGAAAGATTTGGTTCGAGCACGCGAAGGTAGAGTTCACATTGATTTTCTAGATAAACAAAAAGTGCAGCTTTTTGCGCGAGAGGTTGCTCTTTGAGTATACGAGGAGTCGCTCGGCTTGGCGAAGCCGCAAGTGTTAGGCAAATTGTTAGTGCGAGCGATCGAATCACGGTTTTTTTCTCTTAATTTTTCTCGTCGCCAAGAATAAAAAAGGTGCCGAACAAATGCTCGGCACCGAGATCAAGATAGAATTAGTTACCGCAACCAGTCGACTTCACTTCAACTACTGATTTAGCCAAAGTGTTGCGAAGTGAACGGCATGAAGCTGCGCTTTCGAAGCTGATAAGGATATCGTTGTCAGCATTCGAGCGAGTGTCGCCGTTTTCTTTCATCTTAAGTTCGTACGAAAGCTTCTCTGTGCCTGCGATTGGCTCGTAAGAAGTTTTATTCCACATTTTGCCTTCGTTTTTAATTTTGCGAGCCTTGAACGTCTTCTTTTCGACGCAAACTGAATATGGGAATTCTGTGCGAGTCGTGCTCAATGTTGTTTGGTCGAAAGATGGTAATCCGCAGTTGCCGACAGCGATGATTTTTTCATTACCAGTTTCAACTGTGCGCTCAACGATTTCATCGGCGTTAGCAGTGAATGATCCAAGAACAAGAACAGCCATAAGAACTAATTTCATAAGTACTCCTTAAAGTAACTTTGGTTAAGAAAGCTTCGGGGAGTCCTTCTGCGAGGTCTGTACCATGAGCATTGGACGTTTAATGGAATTTAGCGGTATGTGATCTGTCTAGGATCGGAACATGACGCTCAATAGGGGCATAAAAAAACCGGCTTCTCTAGAGCCGGTTTTTCAATTTCTCAAATTTTCGTGAGGGAGATCTAACTATTCAGTAAATTTAAAGGTGCGGATGATTTGATTGCAGGCCTTCAAAGAATCTTTGAAAGTCGCAACTCCATCTCGGCAAGTGAGAATGATTGCGTTTGAAGCCTTCATGAAGACAACTTGGCGAATTTGTTTCTTCGCATCTTTGTTCATCAGATCAAGAACGTAACCTTTGTTGTCGCCTTCAGTGAACGCCTTGCCGCCTTGAACGTCGAAACCGTATTTTGGATATTCTTTTTGCCAACGTTGAATGTATCGGCCCATTGCAACTGGCTTATCTAAGCGATCAACGCGAACTGTGAGAGATGCTGCGGTCTTGTCACCATTTTGTTGTTGAGGTGCGCGGTAAACCGTTTGTACGAAGCGGCTATCGCGAGGAGCTTGCGAGTGAATCCAACCGCTTTTTCCCGCGTTGATTTCAAAGCCGAGGGCTGAGCGATAAAGACCGAGTTGCGGAGCAACTAGTTTTGAAGTTGAAGTTGCTGGCATTGGTGCTGCGATCGCAAATCCAGAAGCGAGCGAGAGCGCCAAAGTAATTAAGATTTTCATTCAAAAACCCCTTCCCAGAGTTTCGTAGCTATATTGTTTTAGCTCTATTTTTACGGTACCCGCCGGGGCCAAAGTCCGCAACCGCAATTGAAATCAATTCGTCATGGAGATTGTTCCAAGCACTCCGCTGGCGGCCTGTGCTCCATCAAATAGATCTGATAGGTTCCGCTGTTGTTGCTACTGAATGCCACTTTGCGGCCGTCTGGACTGAAGGCTGGGAAAATTTCATCGCTTTCCGATTCAGTTAAGCGCTTAAGGCACGCGCCCGTTCGATTAACTTCATAGAGATCGAAATTTTTAGGCTTCACGGGAGCGGCAGGGGCCGCGGCCGTCGAACGATCTGAGGCGAAAATGATCTCTTGGCTGTTCGGATGCCACGAGGGAGAAATGTCGAAGAAATTTCCAGAGCTCAGCGGAGTGGCTTTCATCGCGCGCCCATCAGCAACAAAAAGTTGTGAAGCTGTTAAGCCTTCGGAAAGTTTGGCCCATGTCACCCACACGCCGTCGACAGAAACCGACGGTGAGACTTCGCGGAATGGATCTGAAGTGAGGCGTCGAGTGCTTCCATCATTGACGTTCATTAAGTAAATATCGCGCTGTTTGTTTCTCGAGGACGTAAACATTAGGTTTTTTGTTTTCATCGATAAACTTAAGTCGCCGTCGAACCCAGCGGACTTCGTTAATCTACGGATCGTGCTGCTATCGAGCGCCGAAGCATAAATTTCAAATGGACCTGGCTCTAACTCTTCAAGCGTGCCCGGAATGCGAGAACTCTGCGTTTCTTCGGTGCTGCGTTCGATTCGCCTCATTAAGTTTTTTACGAAGTGAGGATCTTCTTTAATTTCATCCGTCGAGCTTGCGTAATAAATATGAGTTCCATCAATAGCGTAAACTGCAGATTGAACTTCACCGTCATGAAACGTCACGCGACGTTCAACTCGAGTTGCAAGATCAATTTCGTAGGCCTGCAGAGGCTTATGCTCTTCGCGATTTTCGCTAACAAACAAAAGTTTTCTTCCATCGGCTGAAAATACGGGTCGATAGTTGTTGCCGGCATCGGTTAGCGGCTCGGCGACAATTGGAACACCATCTTTTCCGGAGAAGCTGATGGCTTTTGTAGCTGTAGGTTTAGGTTCGTATGGCTTTGGAGCTGTTGAACACGCCGAAAAAAATAAAGCCGACAAAAGTAACGGGTATTTCACGGGCGCTTCCTCTCTGATGATCGAGTCTCTATAGCTTTGCGCACGAGCGTGGTCGGCACCCACTTTTTTAGTTCAGCTCGTGGCACCCAGCGAACATTTTTTGGGAGGGCTACCTTTGCAGTCAAATTCACCACCACAAAAATATCATGGTGAGTAACTGCGTGACGATAGCTGTAAGATTTGGGTGCCTTCGATGCACGCTTCACTTCGCCTGGACAAATCCAATGACCTTTTAAGAATGGTGCGTAGGAATTTTCGATCAAGGCGATCTGTCCGCGTTTTTCAATAACTGACGGCTTCCAAATCCAAATCTCTTTTGCGCGTCTCGGTTTTTTAAGCGGAAGCGCCTCGATTTTATTCTCGAGACGTGCCACGCAAACTTTTGCGAGCGGACAAAGAATACACGCAGGATTATGTGGTGTGCAAATCGTCGCACCGAGCTCCATCATGCCTTGATTGAGATCGGCGGGTGTATCGACCTTCGCAAGTTGATCAGCAAGAGTTTGAAGTTGATCGCGTCCAGCGGGTTTCCAGAATTCCACGCTCAAACCATATCTTCTGCTTAAAAGTCGAATCACGTTGCCATCAAGCACTCCAACTTTTTCGTCGAAGGCGAGGCTTGCAACTGCGCGAGCGGTGTATGGGCCAAAACCGGGTAGTTCTAAAAGTTCGATGTATGTTTCTGGAAAGCCACCACGCTCAGACAATTCTTTTGCAGCTTTATGTAAATTTCGGGCGCGCGAATAATATCCAAGTCCGGCCCAATACGACATGACGTCTTCAAGCGAAGCATCTCGGAGCGAACTTAAAGTTGGGAAACGTTCGATGAACCGATCATAGAATGGCACGACGGCCGCAACCGTTGTTTGTTGCAACATGACTTCCGAGAGCCAAATACGATACGGATCGCGATTCTTTCTCCACGGTAAATCGCGCTTCACGCTTCGGTACCAGCTCACGATTTTGTCGGGGTCGCGTTTAGAAAATTTTTCCACATGACGAGAGTAGGCCCTTCGCCAAATTTTGTCATCAATACGGGAACGAAATTAGTCATCACAGGAGGCGTCATTCGCCTCATTCCTCTGCTACTCGTATCTGGTGAAAGTGTTAGTTTTTTAAGTGTTTGTGAAAATGAGTCGTTAGCGAGTCGACTACGGGCTGGTGCAGCTTTCGGTAATAGGGCTGTTTAAAATAGCTCAGATACACGGACACCTTCAAGACTCGGTTTGGATCGATAATCTTGAGTGCCTTATCATGTGCAACAAGATGCCTTGGTAGAATTGCCTTTCCGTAGCCATTCTTTACACCATCAAGCAGTCCATAGACATCGTCGAGATAACGAATACGCTTAGGTCTGACGTTCATCTTATTTTGCCGAAAGTACCCAGTCGTCGTGGGATCGTGCTCATCGTGATCAAGAAAAGTTTCGTTCTGCGGATGTTCTTTTGAGACAACTAAAACATTCTCTTCGACACCCAAGTAAACGCTTTCGATATCGGGCGAGGCGGATTCTTGCGAAGTGATGATGTAGTCGACCTCTGAGCGGCGAAGCAGATCATTCAAATCTCGAATTTCTTTGGTCATAAAGGAAATCGAAAGGTCGTCGTTGCGGGAAGCGAGTTTACTAAGTGCAGGGATAACCATCGAACGCATGACCGACGAGAAGCCACCGATGCGAAGTACGCCCCCCAAGAGTTTTCCTTTCGTTTGGATCTCCGATAGAAAATCACTTTCAGCGGCATCATTGATTTCGCAATAGCGAAGCAAACTAAATCCCACGTCTGTTAGACGAATCGAGCTGCGATCGCGCACGAAAAGTGCCGTTTCTAGCTCTTCTTCGAGTTTTGCGATTCTCTGTGAGAGAGCCGACTGAGTCACATGGAGCTCGTCAGCTGCCTTGGTGAAGTTTAGAGATTTCGCGATCGCCTTAAACGCCTTTAAGTGCGCTGAGTTTAATTTCATATCATTAGAATATCTAATAGAACGATAAAATCAATTAATTTTACGCATGATACCAAATCAGTTAAATTCCGGCCTCTTAAGGAGCCATTATGAAAACTATTTTATGTATTGTTACCCTGCTGTTTACCCAGGCCGCGCTGGCTGAAGTTTGTTTCGATCGAGACCAGAACGTTCAGGTAACTATCGCCCATGATAGCCGTGAAATTTGGGCAATCGAAATTCGTGAGAACAATAGACTTGTTCTTGTAGATAGAGGTCATGATCAGTTTGGCTTTGGGTCCTCATTTTGTAAAGCGGACGGCGTCGAACATTTCGGTTCGCAAACACGCTTCGGCGGTTGTCACGCACCTGGAACTCCGGCAGTTCGGATTTTACGTGTTGAGAACGGTCCAACGTATGATCTTGCAAAATTTGAATGTACTGGCGAGCCAGTAGAAGAATGAAAAAGTATTCGCGGAATCCAAGAGGACAATTCCTGGAGCCCGGTTTTCGCGTCATTTTTCCGCAACCTCGGTAGACTATGACTTGCCCCAAGGAAGGGGTAGGGGCTAGCATTTAGCCAACTCGGAGTTAGCTCATGGCGCATCCCTACGAACCGTTATCAGGTCGCGAATTTCCAAGATTTTCTGGAATCAAAACTTTCTTTCGTCTTCCGTACGTCAAAATCGATGCGGATTATGATGTTGGTATCGTGGGCCTTCCGTTTGATGGTGGTCTGAGCTATCGGCCGGGTGCGCGTTTTGCTCCAACTCGGGTGAGAGAAGTTTCTTCTCTTGGCCGCGTTTATCACTGGGAACATAAGACAACATTCACGCAAAAAATTAAAGCGGCTGACATCGGTGATTGCCCAACAGTACCTGTAGATTTGCAGAAAACCTATGACCGCATCCAAGCGTTCTACGGTCAGTTGATGGCACTTAACAAAAAAGTTATCACAGTTGGCGGCGATCATTCGGTAACTCTTCCGATCCTTCGTGAGTTCCGAAAAAAATACGGCAAGCCGTTACGCTTCATCCATTTCGATGCACATATGGATACCTATCCGGCTGCATGGGATTGCGACTATCACCACGGGTCATTTGCACGACATGCGATCGAAGAAGGTTTAGTTGATCCAAAAAATAGTTTGCAGATCGGCATTCGCGGACCGCTTACGGGTGAGGCTGATTTAGATTTTGTTCGTAAACATGGAATTCGTGTTGTTACGGTTGATGAAATTCGTGACGGCGGACTGCAAAAATTTATTTCGTCACTTCCTGATTTCGGTAACGATCCGACATACATCAGTTTTGACGTTGATTGTTTGGATCCAGCGTATGCGCCTGGTACGGGAACGCCAGTAGTAGGCGGATTAACTACCTACGAGACGCAGCGTATCTTGCGCGCGCTCAAACTTAACAATTTAGTGGGCTGCGATATCGTCGAGTACTCGCCGCCATTTGACCCTAGCGAAATCACGGCATTAGCAGCACTTGATACGATGTTTGAGTTCCTGAGCCTTTTTGCCAAGCAAGCGAAGTAAAATATCCGGTTAAAACTTTAAGCTAGTTTCGTTGACTCTCTACCGGGCAGCGCCTTTAATTTTGTCTGCATTCGCAAGATAAACTTTTAAGGGGGCCTAATGCGTATTTTTATTGTCTTCGCATCACTTCTACTTTGTTCCGCCGCACTGGCGTTTCCAGAAGTGGGCGACTGGGCTAAATACGATGGCGTATTCACGACGCCTCAAGGTCAGAAAATCAATTACGAGCTTACTCAACAATTGATCGGCTACAACGCTGAAACAGATAAATTTATGATGCGTGTAACGAGCGAAGCAGGCGGAACGCAAGATGTGCAAGAAGCCGAAGTTGGTCGCGACCAGTTTGTGTCAACTGAACGCATTCAGAAGCTAGTTGATTTCTGCGTTGCCGTTGGTGCTGCAGTAACTTTGACGACTCCAGCAGGCGTATTCCCTGCGTGCGTGCAGCCGATGGAAAATGGCGGGCGAATGGCGTTTGGAGTAGTCCCATTTGGAATCATCATGTCAGATTTCCGCACAGTCACTGGCAGCAACATTCAAATTTTAAAAGCCTTCGGCACAGGAAACTAAAATGCGTCTAGCAACTTTTCTATTGATGAGTGTGTATGCAGCGACAGCGTTCGGCTACCCCGCGATTGGCGACATGGCTGAATTTGCTGGTACTCACACGAAATCAAACGGACAAAAAGTGTCCGCGTATGCGAAATTTGAAATTTTCGATTACGTCGCTGACAGGAAACAATACTTGCAGAGAGAAGAAACTGCGATTGGTGGGATCGAGCAAACGGTCACTGCGTTTGTTCCCGAAGCTGACTATCTCACTCGTGCTCAAATCTTGGAGCTATTGAGCACCTGTTCGGCGAGGGGCGGAAAGCCCGGAACAACGAAAGTTCCTGCCGGAAAATTCAAAACCTGTGCGTACCCGATCGATAACGACGAGTCCTCCGGAAAAATTTGGCTTGCTGACGTTCCTTACGGCGCCGTTCAAGCAGATACAGTTTTAAAAGAAGATCAGAGTCGTACAGTTTTAAAGTTGAAATCGTTCAAAGGTCAAAATTAGAAACTGCGTCTCTGCCGAAGGCAGGCGAGCGGGCCGAAGTTGCCCGCAAGGACCCAGTTCAATGAGCTACTGCGCCGACGAGTTGTTGTGCTTTGTGAAGTGCCTGCTCGAGTTTTGATAAATCGGCGCCGGCGCCTTGTGCGAAGTCGGGACGACCTCCGCCTTTGCCACCCATCTCTTTAGCAATTTCTCCAAGCAGTTTTCCTGCGCTTAATTTCGAAGTGAGATCTTTGCTCACAGTTACGACGATCGGATATGAACCGTCGCCCATACCGACGAGCACGACAACGCCTGATTGAATGCGGTCTTTAATTTTGTCGGAAATCTCGCTCAGCATTTGTCGATCATCGATTTCGACGTAAGCCGTGACGATCTTCCCAGATGAACCGTTTGCCTGGAACGCTTTTGCAGAATTGACGAGTTGATCGAGATCAATCTTGCTACCTTTGGCTGCTTTTACTTCGCGCTCGAGTTGCTTAAGCAAAGTTTTATTGTGCTCAATCCAATCAGCTACCGTTACCTGACCGATTGCCGCCATCGTCGCATCTGCTAAGCCTGCGTTCATTGTACCTGCTACTGCACGAGGCTCTTCACTAATATAAGCTGTCCAGCTTTCTTGGTAACCTGCGGATGCGCGTGCATGTAAGTTCTCACGAGTGTTCTTCATCAAATATTTAACCGCGCGGTCGCCCGTGATGCCTTCGATCCGGCGTACGCCAGAGCTAACGCCGCTATCAGAGACGAGTTTAAACACGCGAATTTTCGCTGTGTTTGAAACGTGAGTACCACCGCAGAGTTCTGTTGAGAAATCGCCCATGCGGATTACGCGTACCCGGTCACCGTACTTTTCACCGAAAAGCGCAAGCGCGCCGGCTTCAATCGCTTTTTTATGTTCCATCTCGGCCTGATCGACGTCGTAGCCCTTTGAGATTTCTTCGTTCACAAGTGTTTCAATCACATTGATATCGTCTTGGCTCAGTGGACGATTGTGAGTGTAATCGAAGCGCAAGCGATCAGCGTCCACCAATGAACCCGCTTGAGTCACATGAGGTCCGAGCGTTTTACGAAGAGCCGCGTGTAGCAAATGAGTTGCAGAATGGTTTGCGGCTGTCGAGCGACGTTTACTGTCGAGAACTTGTTGTTCAACAGCGTCGCCTTTTTTGAGCGTGCCACTGATCACGCGAACGTGATGAAGATGAACGTCGTTCTGTTTTGTGCAATCCAAAACTTCAGCGCGAGCGCCCGCAACGTTTTGAACTACGCCGTGATCGCCCACCTGGCCGCCGCTTTCAGCGTAGAAACATGTTGAATCAAATGCGATGACGCCTGAGTCGCCCGTTTTTAACGAGTCGACAATTTTATAGCCGTCAGAAAGAAGCGCAACATGGCCAGTTGCATGTGAAGTCGAGTAGCCAGTAAATTTTGTAGCGCCAGCAGCATCTTTTGCTTTCTGGGCAAATTGCACGAGGTGAGTAGCATCGGTATCGAGTGCTTTACCTTTCCAAGATGCTTTTGCTTTTTCACGAGCTGCATCCATTTGCTTTTCAAAACCGGTTTCGTCGACCGCAAACCCTTTTTCCTCTGCCATAATGCGGGTGAGATCAGCAGGGAAGCCGTAGGTGTCGTAGAGTTTAAAAACCGTTTCGCCATCGACAACCTTTAAGCCGCGGCTCGAAAGACGCGAAAGATTGTCGTTCAAAATATCGGTACCCTGATCAAGTGTTTGCAAGAAACGAGTAACTTCGTCTTGCACACTTTTCAGGATGACTGGCTTACGACTCACAAGCTCAGGATAAAATTTGCCCATCTGCTCAATGACGACCGCAACAGTTTGAGGAAAGAGTGAGGCGTCGTCTGAAAGATTGCGACCATACCGAATCGCTCTGCGCATGATACGTCGAAGAACGTAACCCCGGCCTTCATTTGAGGGCAAAACACCGTCAGCAATTAAAAATGCGGTTGCGCGCGAGTGATCGGCAACAACTCGCATCGCTGCTACCTGCAGTGACAATTCTTTATTGGAACTTAGGCGCTTTGGTTCAGAAACATATTCAATTCCGGAAATCGCCGAAGCCTTTTGAATAATTGGCTGGAACACGTCTGTGTCGTAGTTGTTTGGCTTGCCTTGAAGCACAGATGCCCAGCGCTCTAATCCAGCGCCGGTATCAACCGATGGACGAGGGAGTGGCGTGCGGCCAGTCGCGCTTTCGTTGAACTGCATGAAGACGTTGTTCCAAATTTCGACGTAGCGATCGCCGCCATTTTCCATCGTGGCTTTGCCGGTTGCGTCCGCTGCTGGGCCGTGATCGTAGAAAATTTCTGTGCATGGACCGCACGGACCGGTATCACCCATGCGCCAGAAGTTGTCCTTCTCTCCGAAGCGGAAGATACGATCGCGCGGAACATTTTCTTGCTTGTGCCAAATGTCGGCAGCTTCATCGTCATCCGTGAAAACGCTCACGTAGAGCTTCTCTTTTGGAATTCCAACTTCTTTAGTTAGAAGTTCCCAAGCGAAATGAATCGCATCTTTTTTGAAGTAATCGCCGAAGGAGAAGTTCCCAAGCATCTCAAAGAAGGTGTGGTGCCGAGCCGTGTGGCCAACATTTTCTAAATCGTTGTGCTTTCCGCCGGCGCGAACACATTTCTGCGAAGTTGCAGCGCGTTTGTAATCACGTTGCTCAAGTCCCAAGAACAAATTTTTAAACTGATTCATTCCCGCGTTGGCGAAAAGAAGAGTCGCATCGTTTTCTGGAATGAGGCTTGAGCTAGGCTGCTCCGAGTGGCCTTGTTTTTTGTAGTAGTCCAAAAACATTCTTCGAATCTCATGACTTTTCATGAATCACTTTCCTGATCGTTTCATCGTCAAAGCCGCGGTTTTTTAAAAGCCGCACAATTTTATTTTTGAATTCAACTTCAAACGGTGGTTGGGCGCGCAACTTCGTTGCTATAAGTTCAAGTGCTTTGCGGTGCTCTTCATTTACGTCGCGAGACACACTTGGTAGACCACGGCTCGATAAAAATGCTTGAATGTATTGAGCACCTTTATTCTTGCGCCCTAATTCAGCCGCCACCGCTAGCGCGAGTTCGGTTGGGTCACGGAGCCATTTATTTTGTTTTGCGAATTCAATCGCATCACGAATTTGATCGGCTTCGTAATCGGCAGAGAGTTTTCTTCGAAGCTCTAATTCGGAGTGATCGCGACGGGCGAGGAGATCCATGATTTTTTTGCGAGGCGAAATCTCATTTTTTTCGCCGCTTTTTTGGTTCATCCAACTCTTCCAAATCTAAGTCGATAGTTTCTTCACCGCCGGGATCAATCTCAAGTCCGCCAACTTTATCCCATTCTTCTGCGAGACGCGACCTCAGTTTTTCGCTACCCACAAACTGCTGACCACCAGATGCCACACCCGAATATCGAAGCTTGAAGTCTTCTGGATTGGTTGCTAGACGCAGCGCCTCATCTAATTCGATCAAATCATTTGCGACGAGATCCATCAAGCTTTGATCGAAACTCTGCATTCCGAGAGTGTCTTTACTCTCTTCCATCACATCGCGAAGATTCGGAGTTTTGCTGGGATCCTCGATCATCTCGCGAACGCGCTGATTCACTACGAGAACTTCGACTGCGGGAACAAAGCCCATCTTATCTTTCCGGCGAGCCAAACGCTGACTGACGACACCTTTTAGAACCGATGCAAGCTGCATGCGAATCTGTTCTTGTTGGTGAGGTTCAAACACCGCCAAAATCCGATTAATTGTTTCAGGGGCGTCCATCGTATGGAGCGTCGACAACACTAAATGGCCTGTTTCAGCCGCAATGAGTGCCGTTTCAATCGTTTCACGGTCACGCATTTCACCAATGAGAATGACATCGGGATCTTGGCGAAGGGCCGCGCGAAGTGCACCAGCAAAAGTGCGGGTATCAACGCCGAGTTCGCGTTGAGAAATGATGCTCTTACGATCGCGAATCAAAAATTCGATAGGATCTTCAATCGTGAGAATGTGTTTGTTTTTATTTGAATTGATGTAGTCGATCATCGCCGCAATTGTTGATGATTTACCTGAACCAGTAATGCCGGTGACGAGAACGAGCCCACGCTCGAAACTCGAGATACCTTCAACAACCATCGGGAGGTTGAGATCTTCGATCGAAGGAATATGAAACGGGATATTTCGAATCACCATACGAGTTGATCCGCGCTGACGAAAGGCGTTCACCCGAAAACGACCAACTCCCGTGAGCCCATAGCCAAGATCGATTTCTTTGTTATCCAGGAAAAACTGCTTTTGTTTTTCGTCCATGATCGCAAATGCCATCTGTTCGATATCGGCGTTCGTTAACTGCGGGAGCCCGTTTTGCAGTGGGCGAAGTTTTCCGTGTTTGCGAATAACGGGGACTAAGCCTGCTTTGAGATGCACATCGCTCGCTGATTTTTGGATAGCTAAGCTTAAGATGTCGTTCAGCGTTTTCATTTGCGATTTTCCTTCGGTGTTCGGCCCTCCACTAGTCTAAGATTCGCCTCGAAAACTGTCCAACCAGGCAGAGTCTAGTAGGGCGCCAGGCGCCATTTTTGGTAGCCTACGATTGACTTCGACTAGACCGAGAATAGAGTTGAAGTCGTGAAACGCAAGATCGTCGAGTTTTTAGCAACAGGCTTTTATCTAGGGAAAATCCGTCCTGCTCCTGGAACATGGGGCACGCTGCTTGGTATCCCGGTCGCATACGTTCTCACACTCGGTTCACATTTTTCTTACATGCTGGGTTCGATTTTACTTCTCGCATTCGCAGTTGCAGTTGCCGAAATCTATGAAGTGATGACGGGTCATCACGACACAAGTGAAATCGTTATCGATGAAGTTGTCGGATATGTGATCGCGATGACGTGGCTTCCTGCCACTTGGCAGTTTTTTACCGCCGCGTTTGTCGTCTTTCGTTTTTTTGATATTTTAAAGCCTTATCCAATTAACATTATGGACCAGAAAATCCGGGGTGGCCTCGGTACAATTCTAGATGATGTGGCTGCGGGCCTTGCTAGTAACGTTGTCCTTCAATTGATTTATGTAAATACCTCTTGGCTCGGAACACAGTGGAATGGCTCAACCTTCAATTAATCCTCCCATCAATCCAATAGTCGAAAAAATCGCAAACTCGCTAAGCGAACGCGGTGAGACTATTGCGTTCGCGGAAAGCTGTACGGGCGGACTATTAAGTGCGCAATTCTCAAAGTGGCCCGGCGTTTCGAAAATTTTCTTCGGTTCCGTTGTGGCTTACGCCAACGAAGCAAAAGAAAATTTTTTGGGAGTTGCGCGCGAAACTTTGCGCAAACATGGCGCCGTTAGCTCGGAAGTTGCAATCGAGATGGCATCAGGCGCGAAGCTTCGATTTGGAAGTGCGTGGGCTGTGTCCATTACCGGAATTGCGGGTCCGACCGGCGGGAGCACGGAGAAGCCAGTTGGAACCGTATTCGTTGGCCTCGTTGGCCCCCAACTTGAACAGTCAGCTCGGAAGCAATTCTCAGGTGATCGGCAAGAAATTCAAAAAGCCGCAGCCGAGTATGCTTTTGAGCTTTTGCTGGCAGAACTTGAAGCCTAGTTTTCGGGCACTTCGAGTCTCATTCCGCCTTGAATTAGCTCCCAAAAAAACCTTGAAACCCGCTCCAGGAAAAGGTTGTCGGGCGATGGGGTTTCATAGTTAGGTTAGACACGAGAGGGCGCTTAAATACGCCCGGCCCGTTTGTTTAAAGAGGCGAAAAATTCCTAGTTTTTTTGACCTTGCTAAACGGACAGTCGTTCACAGATTCAAACTGTCTGTGAGATTTGATCGACGCTATTGAACTTGATATTGAGCTTTAAGATTTAACAACAGAGGTTCCGGTTATGCGGGCCTCAACTTACAACTTGAGGGGGAGTCGATGACGACACCACGTGCAACTGAGAAGAACTCCGAAAAAGCAAAAGCGTTAGAGCTAGCAGTTTCGAGTATCGAAAAACAATTCGGCAAAGGCTCGATCATGCGATTGGGTGGCACCGAAAGTCTCGTGAGAGACGTCGAGGTCATTTCAACCGGCGCATTGAGTTTAGACATCGTACTCGGCATCGGCGGCTTACCTCGCGGTCGTATCGTTGAGATCTACGGACCAGAAAGTTCTGGTAAAACCACTCTCGCTCTTTCTGTTATCGCACAAGCGCAGATTAAAGGCGGCGTTGTTGCTTACGTCGATGCGGAACATGCACTCGATATTGGTTACGCTCGCAAGCTCGGCGTGAACACAGAAGATATGTTGATCTCGCAACCTGACACTGGCGAGCAAGCACTTGAGATCGTTGAAACGCTTGTCCGTTCAGGCGCCATCGACGTACTTGTTATCGATTCCGTTGCGGCACTTGTGCCACGCGCGGAGATCGAAGGCGACATGGGCGATAGCCACATGGGTCTGCAAGCTCGCTTGATGTCTCAAGCACTTCGTAAACTCACAGCAGCCATCAATCGCAGCAACACACTTGTTATTTTCATCAACCAGATTCGTATGAAAATCGGTGTGATGTTCGGTAACCCAGAGACAACTACTGGCGGTAACGCTTTGAAGTTCTACTCTTCTGTTCGTCTTGATGTTCGTCGTATCGGCGCACTTAAGAACGGTGAAGACGTGGTCGGAAACCGCACGTCAGTAAAAGTTGTGAAAAACAAAATGGCTCCTCCATTCGGTAAGGTTGAGTTTGACCTTATGTACGGCGAAGGTATTTCAGCTGAAGGCGACTTGGTCGATCTCGGTGCAAAATACGAGATCATCGAGAAATCGGGTGCTTGGTACTCGTACAACGGCGAGCGCATGGGTCAGGGCCGCGATGCTGCGAAAGAGTTCTTGAAAGCGAACAAGCCGATTGCGGTTGAGCTTCGTCGCAAGATCTTAGAGCTAAATAAAATCGGCGTGATTACACCAGACAGCTTAGTCGAGGGCGTTCCTGCAGCTGATGCTGCTCCTGCGAAGGACGCTTTGAAGAAAGCTGCGCAAGAGGCCGCTGCGCGGCCGGGCAGCCAATCAGAAAAAATGGCTCCGGCTGCTATGCCTGCGAAGGCGGGTGTGAAGGCTGCTCCTGTGAACGCTAAGCGTTCTGCTAAAGAAGAAGCTGACGCTCACTGAGTTTGTCGCGAAAGTTTTTTAGATAAAAGCTAGAATTGAAAAAGCCGGTCTGTTGGACCGGCTTTTTGCTTTTTGGTGTGGAAAGTTCTGGGGAAATCTGCGCATGCTAACAATTCAGCGGCGCCGCGGAAGTGTTAGGGTTGGAGTTTTCCAAATTCCTCTCGAGAAATTCGCAAAATTTCGGCGTGAACGCCCATTAGGATTTCGTCGTTGGTCCATTTGAATCCGAGTTTGTTGGCGACTTTGATTGAAGCTTCGTTATCTGGGGTAATCGAAACTGCAATTTCGTTAGCAGGCGAGTTCGCAAATCCGTATTCAAGCATCGCTCGTGCGGCTTCGGTCGCGTATCCTTTTCCCCATGCATTTTCGCGCAAACGGTAGGTAATCTCGTAGCGATTTTCTTTTTCGAGATTGAATAAGCGAAAGCCTGCAATTCCTATGAGCGCACCAGATGATTTTTCCCAAATGCCTTGAAAGCCAAGCCCATCTCCTGAAACCGACTCGATGTTTTGTTTTAGCCAATCTCGAGCGGTTTCGA
>JANOUF010000040.1:0-4972 GCA_031416685.1 Bdellovibrionales bacterium | reverse complement strand
GGCCGATATTTTGAGGCTGTAACTGACCAGTTGTGTAGACAGAGACCTGTCCGTTTGAACCAATATCAATGCCAGATGCATTTGGCGGAATTGTGATTTCAGGCTGTAAAGCATTGCCGTTCTTATCGACAACGCGACCATTTGAATCTTTTTTGAAAGATCCGTCGCGCGTGTAGCCGATTTGTCCGTCAGGCAATTGAATTGGGAAAAACCCAGCGCCTTCAATAGCAATATCGAGAGGATTTTTCGTTTGCTTGATTGAGCCGCCTTCAAAATCTTTTTGCACAGCTGCGGTACGCACACCAAGACCTGTCTGCACACCAGTTGGCGAAACTGAATTTAGGCCAGTCACTGCACCAGGTTCTTTTTGTGTTTGATACATGAGGTCTTCGAACTCAGCGCGCGACTTCTTAAAGCCTGTAGTTGAAACGTTCGAAAGGTTGTTGGCGATAACATCCATATTAGTTTGTTGCGCCTGCATACCCGTTGCTGCTGTGTTAAGTGCCTTCAGCATTTATCAATCTCCCTTATCGTAATTTCGGAACGTCATTGACAACTTTTTGCGCCATCTGATCGTATGCCTGAATTGCTTTTTGCGTGCTTTCGAACACTCGAGTTGCACTAATCATGTCCGTCATTTCTTGGATGATGTTCACGTTGCTAGCTTCAACGAAGCCCTGATGCACTTTTGCATCCGTAGCTGCCGTCACCTGCGGCGCCATATTATCTTTGATTGCGTAAAGGCTATTGCCCTGCTTCAGCAATGCATCTGGCTTATCGATGTTCACGAGAGAAAGTCGGCCAACGGCTTCGCCGTTTTGATAGAGGTCACCATTGTTAGAAATGGTAACTGAAGCACTGCCAGAAAATTGAATTATGCGAGCCGTTGGATCCGAGCCTTGCGCGCCTTCTTTAAGAACTGGAAATCCTTGTTTCGTCACCAAACGACCTTCGCCGTCGACTGAGAAAGATCCTGCTCTAGAAAAACGTACGCCCTGCGGTGTTAGGACCTCGAAGAATCCTTTTCCTTCAATTGCTGCGTCCAAAGAATTGCCGGTAGACTTTAGTCCGCCTTGCGAAAAATCTGTCGATGTCGCAGAAGCCTCAACATAGCTTTTATCTCCGCCTTGCATGTCGTAGAAACTTTCGATCGATGCAGGAATTCGAGGAACCTCGATTGTCGACGGTTCCTTCTCGTAAGCCGTGAGATATTCTCGGAAAACTTGTTGGTCGCGTTTGAATCCTGGTGTGTTTACGTTTGCAAGGTTGTTGGCAATAGTGTCGAGCTTCGCGCTTTGCGCCATCGCACCACTTACTGCTGTAAATAAACCTTTGCTCACTTAACGAACTCCTAAAAACTGAACGGGCACATTGAGTGCCCTCTTATAAAATAGACCTGTGTCGTTTTATAGTTTTAATAAATGAGCAAGAGCAGTGCCATGAATTGAGCACACGGACCTTCGGTGAGTTTTTCTTGAGCGAGTGAATCCAGACTCAAGCAAAGCGGGCGCCGCTCCGATACGGACAAACCTCACCAAGACCTCCGTCTGAATTGCGCACAAAAATTTACGTCAACACCCTGACAGGACGTCGATAGGGTGACACGCACCTTTTTGCCATGCGGTGCATGGCAAAAAGGTGCGTGTCACCCTATCGAGAACTGAACTAGACCGGCCCTCGCATTCGTCGCGCGTGCGTCGCTTTGTAAGTACGATTTAAAAGATGTTCAGTGGTCAATTTATGAAAATAACTTTGCTTTCAGCAATGCTGGCGGTGCTTGCCTCATGCGCTAGCGCGCCCAAATCGCCGCGCCTCGCACCACGAAAAAAACTGACGCTTAAACGAGAAATTCAAAACCAATTCGCAACTCTTCAAAAAGAGATCCGCGAAAAGAAATCATATTCTGAAAACGCTCTTGCGATGCGAGACGAAGCTGCGAAGGCAGCGGCCATGCCAAAAGAAGGCAGTAACAATTTCATGGGACCTTCTCGTGTGCAATACGCAGAGAACGCAAGCCTTCGTACTCCGCATGTCGTTCCTCACGAAATTAACCAAATCGATGTTCCGCAGTTACCAGAAAAAAAGGTTCCTGTCCTAGTGAACCCAGAATTTGCGAGTGGTGAGATCGCAAATGACGAAAATGCAGAATTAACAGTTTTGCCGACGGGCCCTCTTAAAAATCTAAATAACTTTGAAGATAAAAGTGCTCGTCTCAAAACATCCTCGCAGACGATGGTTTTCGAACTTCCTGTAACTTACAATGCCCGCGTTCGTCGTTGGATTAACTATTTCCAAACTGAAGGCCGCTCGAGTTTCCGACGTTACCTTGAACGTTCAACTCGATGGCTTCCCTATATTCACAACGAATTGGAAGCCGCACGTATGCCTATGGATGTGATGTACGTCGCGCTCGTAGAGAGCGGCTTCATGCCGGATGCAATGAGCCCAGCGGGTGCTGTCGGCATGTGGCAGTTCATTCGTGAAACTGGAAAGCGATACGGACTTCGCAACTCGTGGTGGATCGATGAACGTCGCGATGTTTACAAATCAACTCGCGCAGCAATTAGCTACATGACGGATTTGAACAAAATGTTCGGCTCGTGGTACTTGGTGGCGGCAAGCTACAACATGGGCGAAAACGGCGTGAAGCGATTGATTAAGCGCCATAACAGCAATGATTTTTGGGAACTCGCAGATCGTGGCGCTCTCCCTGACGAAACTGTGAATTACGTCCCGAAAATTATTGCAGCAATGTTGATCGCAAAAGCCCCTGCCCTCTACGGCTTCCGCGATCTTCAATACAGCCAACCGTACGTGTTCGATTACTTCGAGGCACCAGGCGGAACAGATCTCGGCAATCTCGCAAACTTCCTCGGGGTGAGCGGACAGTATCTTCGCGAACTCAACCCCGAACTTCTTCACGGTTTGATTCCAGCGCATGTTCGTTCACACCGCATCCGTATTCCTAAAGGTGCCGTGACGACTGTGGCGAAGTATGTGGAACTGGTAAAGTGAAACCCAAGCTTATTGTTCAGAAGTACGGCGGCAGTTCTCTCGCCAAACCTGAACAAATCAAAGCAGCCGCTCAAAAAATTCAACAGATAAAAAAATCCGGAAAAAACGTAGTCGTAGTTGTCAGTGCCATGGGAAAAACAACTGATCAACTTGTTAACCTTGCCTACGAAATAACATCTGCACCCAACCGTCGCGAACTCGACATGCTTTTGACAACTGGTGAGCGCGTATCAATGGCATTAATGAGCATGGCGCTCAATGATATCGGTTGCGCTGCAATCAGCTTTACAGGCTCACAAGCTGGAATCATGACTGACGAAGCTCACTCCAGCGCCCGCATTACCGATGTAAAACCAATTCGTGTTGAAGAAGAACTGCGGCGTGGCCGCGTGCCTGTGCTCGCTGGTTTCCAAGGCGTTTCTCCTCGAACGAAAGAAATTACGACTCTCGGTCGCGGAGGCTCAGACACGTCAGCAGTAGCGCTTGCTGCGTACTTCAAGGCCGAGTGTTGTGAGATAAGAAAAGATGTTGATGGTGTTTACTCCGCCGATCCATCCGTAGTTCAAAATGCGTCTCGCATCGATGAACTCCATTACATGCAGTTACTCGACATGACATTTTGGGGCGCGAAGGTTCTGCATTACCGCTCCGCCGAACTAGCACAACTTTTAGAAATTCCACTCGTTATCGCTCTCGCCCATGGCGAAGGCGGTCAGACCAAAATTCACGGAGATGTTCCAATGTACGAACAGGCAAAAATTCTTTCAGTGAACACTCACACAGAAGTTCGCTGGCTACGCGTTCGTGCTGAAAATGTGACTTCCGCAATGAAGAAAATGTGCGGAACACTCCGAGAGCATTCGCTCCCATGGCCACAAATTTTGGATTCAGTTGAGCGCTCCAAGGGAGAGTATGCGTTCTTAGTCACTGGCCCACTTGAATCCGTTCAAGCAATCGCAAATTTTCTAAAAAACTCAGGCGAGATGAAAATTGAAGAAGACCAACTTTCAACCATAACGGCCACTTGCCAAGGATCGTATGCATCCGATCTCCCAGAAAAAATTGTGCATTCACTCGGCGACGCGGGCGTTAACGTTCACAAAATGATCTTCGGTGCGATGAGCTTAACTGTTGTAGTGAATGCAAATGATCGAGAAAAGACTGTGGAAAAAGTGCATGGCCTACGAGGGTAAATTAAGCCGAGCAGCGACTCGGCAGTGGCGAAAACGACGAGCTGCTATTGGCATCGCTGTCGGACTTATCACATTGATGATTCATGTCGGGCTCACTTATCCCAACACAAAATTGATCTGGTATGGATTCGGACTCGGATTTGCGACAGGTATAATTGCATTCTCTATTTCAGCGCGCCTGATACTGGAGCTCCTGCAAAGGGATGGCGCACGTTTAAAGGTAAAACTTGAAAACTCCAATCGTCCTCAAGGAGATTTTTCTTTCATAACGAACACAGATCGAGTCATCGAGCGCCGCCATTATACGTCGCTCATTGGTTGTCTCATTGCTGGAGGCGCAGCTGTCACATATGGACAGTATAGAGAGTTTCCGCCAGCGTTAAGTATCCTCGCGGGTCTTGGTGCCGCCGCATGTGTGTTCGGTCCACTCCGGGAGTATCGACTGGAAAACGGAAAGCTGATCGAAAAAAATTTGCTCAACGGAAAAGATGTTGATCAAGTGAACATAATCGATGTTTACGCTTATTATGACAATGGCTTAGATTTTCTTCTCTTCAGTCGTGAGGGAGAAATCTTGTTCATGTTGCCAACATTCAACTATAAATCCGGATTTCTACAAGATCTGTTCAAATCATCGCTGGTGAAATTGTGATGACCGAACGATTGATTATCAAACCGTGGGAGCCGTCGCACGCTGAAGCGTTCTTTGAACTCAGTCAGGACAAGGGGTTCAACCTGTTCCCAATTACCCGCTATGAACAGAA
>JANOUF010000039.1:0-2127 GCA_031416685.1 Bdellovibrionales bacterium | reverse complement strand
CAATTTGGGAAAACATGCAGCGAGTTCTCGATGGCATGTTCAAAGCGACAGGACATGTGAACGCATATTTTCCTTTATTGATTCCGTTAAGCTTTTTAGAAAAAGAAGCTGCGCACGTTGAAGGCTTCGCAAAAGAATGTGCGGTCGTAACTCATCATCGTTTAAAAGCTGGCCCAGATGGGAAGTTGATTCCAGAGGGTAAACTCGAAGAGCCCTTAGTCATCCGGCCCACTAGCGAAACCATCATCGGGCATATGTTTGCAAAATGGGTGAAGTCATACCGTGACCTTCCAATCCTCATAAACCAATGGTGCAACGTTATGAGATGGGAAATGCGAACTCGCATGTTCCTGCGCACCACTGAATTTCTTTGGCAAGAAGGCCATACCGTTCACGCCACATCAAAAGAAGCAGAAGAAGAAACACTTCGTATGCTCGACGTGTATGCCGACTTCGCTGAAAATTACATGGCGATGCCAGTGATCAAGGGTATGAAGACTATCGACGAACGCTTCCCGGGCGCAGTTGATACTTACACTATCGAAGCAATGATGCAGGATCGTAAAGCGCTCCAGTCAGGGACGTCACATTTTCTTGGACAGAATTTCGCGACTGCTTCTGAAATTAAATTCTTGAGTGAAGCTGGCCAGCAAGAAATTGCATGGACAACTTCCTGGGGAGTTTCAACTCGCCTTATCGGTGGCTTGATCATGACCCACTCAGATGACAACGGTTTGATTTGTCCTCCGAAAATTGCACCACTTCATGTTGTGATCATGCCGATTTTCAGAAAAGAAGAAGAGAAGGCGCAAGTGATGGAGTACTGCAATTCTTTACAGAAAGAACTCGCAGCCATTCGCTATGATGATGTTCCCTTGAGAGTAAAAGTCGATGCTCGCGATATTCGCGGCGGCGACAAAGCATGGCAGTACATCAAGCAAGGTGTTCCAGTCAGAGTAGAAGTTGGACCGCGCGATATCGCAAAAGGCGAAGTCTTCGTTGGTCGCAGAGATAAAGGGCCGAAAGAAAAAGCAGGTCAAGCGCGCGCTGACTTTGTTTCATCAATCACAAAGCAGCTTGATGAAATTCAACAAACGCTCTTTGATCGTGCAAAAGCATTCCGCGAAGAGAACACGAAGAAAATTACTTCGTTGGCTGAGTTTGAAAAGTTTTTTACTGGTTCAGACGAAACCGGCGGATTTGCTTACGTTCCGTGGAATGAAGCCGCGATCGGGCATGAGCTTTTACCAAAATTGAAAGTGACACCTCGGTGTATCCCAATGAAGCAAGAGCCAGTGAGTGGCAATTGCATCTTCACCGGTAAGCCTGCTCAAAAATGGGTAATCTTCGCTAAGGCTTATTAATTACTCACGGACTTCAATTCCGTCGCTTAGCGAAAGCCACTCGATCTTCCGATTTGTCCAAACATGGCGGTCGGGTTTTAAGTGGGGATTCTCGAGCGTCGTCACAGCTACATACATCAGATCGTCGCGATTCGAACACTTGAAAAATAGGTGACTTCCGCATGTCGCACAAAACTGCCGAACGGTTTTTTCAGTTGCGCTGATGTCCTTTGGTTTTCCTGAAGTTATAGACAAATCATTCGGATTAAATAGCGCCCAAATTTGAAAGGCACCGCCGCTTAACCGTTGGCAATTCCTACAGTGGCACGCGAATACACCGCGGAACTCACCGCGAATTTCGAATTTAATTTCCTCGCAAAAGCATCGGCCTGCAGTTGGGTTTGGCGACTTAGACATGACATCCACCTTTATTTTTCGATCTTTTTTCACTTCATGCGCATGAAACCGAAAATCTCCGAAATTGGTTTCTGCAATCAGAAAAACCTAACAATTCAGCGGCGCCGCGGAAATATGATGATGAAGCTTGCGATCAATAAGGTTCGTTGAACGAATGATCGTGCAGCGCTGCTGGCGCATCGAAGACGCCTTTGCACTCAGAAGGTAAAGTTGGGTACGGGCGTGGCGTCGGCGGTTTATTTGGGTCCGGAGCTGGCTGCGGCTCAAACCATGAATCGAGTTCTTTTCCGCATTCTATGCCTGCGGGTGCAACTTGGCCGCGGCATTTTGGCTGATCGCTTGGGCAGCGCATGCGTACGTGGAAATG
>JANOUF010000038.1:0-5018 GCA_031416685.1 Bdellovibrionales bacterium | reverse complement strand
GAATGTTTTCAACCGCATCGAAAGCTCTCGCGCGCTCGTCGTGGTCAGGAATGTAGGTATCAAGAAGAGTAAGATAAAATTGAACGTGCAGCGCCTCTTCGTACAACTGACGAGAGAGGTACAGGCGCGCTTCAGGCGAATTGATATGCTTGTAGAGATTAAGTACCAAGTTATTACCGACGATCGAATCGCCCGTTGCGAAGAAGGCAACGAGACGAGAAATCAAGTGGCGCTCCGCTGGGGTTAAGCGTTTCGTAAGATCGTTGGTATCTTTTGAGAAATCGACTTCATCGACAGTCCAAGTATTCTTGATGGCGTTTTTATACATCTCGTAGAACGCTGGATATTTCATTGGACGAAGCGTGAGATTAAATCCCGGATCCAAAATCATGTTGTTCCCCTCGGAGCATTGCCGCCCACTGGGGCGGCCACAAGTTGTTTCTTAAGTGCAGGCTTCGCAAGCTTCTGGATTCTCGAGCGAACACGATACGGCTTCCGAATCTGTGTACGCTTTCGGAGCGGCATCTAAGCCACTTGATCCAGATGCTTTTGTGCTAGTCTGGTCCACGCTCGGAGCAAAAGTTGTTTTTGCAATCTGAGTCGCTGGACGCGAGCGCAAGTAGTAAGTCGTTTTTAAGCCGCGCTTCCACGCGTACATGTACATGCTCGACAATTTTCCAATCGTCGGGCTCTCCATGAACAAGTTCAGCGATGCTGATTGATCGATGTAGGCGCCACGATCAGCAGCCATGTCGATCAATGCTTTCATTGGAAGTTCCCAAGCCGTGCGATAAATCATGCGCACTTCTTCTGGGATCGCAGTAATCGCCTGAATTGAACCTTCCGCAGCCTTAATCTCGTTTCTGATTCGTTCACTCCAGAGGCCACGCTGTTTTAATTCAGAACAGAGGTAGCGGTTTACTTGGAGGAACTCGCCAGAAAGAGTCTCGCGTTTGAACAAGTTCGAAACCATCGGCTCGATTGATTCGTAGGACCCGACAATCGACGCGATGGTCGCTGTTGGAGCAATCGCAATCGTCAAAGAATTGCGAAGACCTGATTTTTTGATGCGCTCACGAAGTAGAGCCCAGCGCTGCATGTTTTCAGGTTTTACGCCCCAGAGATCAAATTGCAAATCGCCAAGTGATGCACGGGTTTCTTTGAAGTTCGCGTGCGGCCCATCTTGTTCAGCAAGCTCGCAAGATTTGAGAAGAGCGTTGTAGTAAATCTCTTCTTGGATTTTACGAGACAAAGCTTGTGCTTCAGCAGAATCAAACGGCATACGGAGCTTGAAGAACGCGTCTTGGAGACCCATTACACCAAGTCCAACCGGGCGCCATTTGTTGTTTGAGCTTGCAGCTTCGCTGATCGGGTAGAAGTTGATATCAATGACGCGATCTAAGAACACCATCGCTGTTCGAACAGTCGCGGCGAGTTTATCGAAATCAAACTTACCCTCTTCGTCGATGTGACGGCTTAAGTTCACAGAACCTAAGTTACAAACCGCAGTTTCCTTATTGTTCGTGATCTCTAAAATCTCTGTGCAGAGGTTGGAGAGATGAATCACGTTCTCAGTTTTCAAAGTTTGGTTTGATTTCTTGTTAGAAGCGTCTTTCCAAGTCATCCAACCGTTACCAGTCTGCGCCAACGTCTTCATCATGCGACCGTAGAGGTCGCGTGCTTTCACCTGGCGAAGGAACTGACCTTCTTTTTCGGCTTGAACGTAAAGCTTTTCGAATGCCTCGCCATAAGTGTCGACAAGCATCGGAACTGCTTTTGGATCAAAGAGTGACCAGATGCCATCTTCTTCCACGCGTTTCATGAACAAATCTGGAACCCAATTTGCGATATTAAGGTTATGCGCACGTTTTGCTTCGTCGCCGGTGTTTTCGCGAAGTTCAAGGAACTCCTCGATATCCGCGTGCCAAGTCTCGAGGTAAACGCAGCATGCACCTTTACGTTTTCCACCTTGGTTGACAGCTGCGACTGAAGAATCGAGCGTTTTGAGCCAAGGAACGATTCCGTTTGAATGACCGTTCGTACCTTTAATGTGCGAACCACGAGCACGAACTCGATGGTAAGCGACACCAATACCGCCCGCAAATTTGCTGAGGAGGGCGATGTCTGTATAGCGCTTATAAATAGATTGTAGATCATCTTCAGGGCTATCCAAAAGATAGCATGAGCTCATCTGCGGACGCATGGTCGCAGAATTAAAGAGCGTTGGTGTCGATGGCATGTAATCCAAGCGAGAAACCAACGTGTAAAGCTCAATTGCTTCAACGGGAGTTTTCGCTAGGCCGCAAGCCACGCGCATGAAGAAATACTGAGGAGTTTCGAAGACCAAGCGACGCTTTGGATCTTTTAAAAGATAGCGATCGTAGACGGTGCGAAGTCCGAAGTATTCAAACAAATTTGTGCGGTTAGAATTGATCGCATCTTCAAGCTTAGCTTGGTTTTTGCGAACGAAATCCAGGACCGTTTGGTTGATGATGCCGTTTTTGTTTCCGTACTCAACCGATTCCATGAAGCTGCGTACACCAAGTGTTCGCACTTCTTCTTCGATCGTGAGAGCAAGAAGTCGAGCAGCAAGATTTGAGTACTGTGGTTCTTCACCGATTAATAGAGAAGCTGTCGCAATACAAAGATCGTCGAGTTCTTTTGTCGTCGCACCATCGTAGAGACCGCTGATCGCTTTAATCGCGACACGGTACGCGTCTACTTCCGTGAGACCTGCGCAACAACGAGTTACGCGCTCAACGATTTTGTTTACGTTCACTGGAACAAGATTGCCATCCCGCTTGCGTACACGCATTTGCGGAACTGCATCGGCGCTAAGCGCACCGTCTCGAGCAGCTTGAACGGCCTCTGTTACAGCGATAGTGGCTGCAGCGGGCGTGGTAGTTGTAGGTTGGGCTTTCGTTTGGCTAGAGGCTGTCGCACCACTGCTTGTGGACGCGCCAGTGCCTGACGACGACTGGGTCAATTCCATATGTTGCTCTCTCCGAAGTTCGCAGCCATTCATCGGCTACGGCTCAATGCTGTGTTCAAAAAGGTTCGCCTTGCGGCAAGCCTCTGTTGGCGTTCAATCCGTGTAGTCGCTCAATTTTTTAAAAGTCGTTACCGGGAGAAGGTACGTTTCAAAACACAGCTGACAATCAATGAAGATCAGCCAACCGTGGCTAAAAAACGTTTAGGTCGATTGATTTGTACTCTGCTCTCTCTTCTGGGTCAGGACAGTTTCTAACAACTGACCGACTTCGCTTTGAAAACAGACCCTCCGTACAAACCAGAAAACCAGTAACTTCGATAACGGTACCTTGGGCCTGAAAATTCTGTCAAACTTGATTTCAGAAATTGCGAATGAAAAGTTTTTCGCGCCTGGAGCGGGTTTCCGGCGCTCCGCATGAGAACCATGAGATGCTTGTTAAATTGCGAACTCAGTGGGTTTGAGCGCAAAATAATTCGAAACAGCGTCTGTCTTTTTGCGCCACTTCACTTGCGTAAAAAAAAAGCAGTTCAGGTAAAAGGTGGACTCTAGCGATTGATGCTTGAGCCGTTTGAAGTGGACTGAGTGCTGGAATTTTGAGCAGACGAGAGATGCCCACTGCTGCCGTTGGATCCGTTCATAGTAGTCGAAAGGGAAGATGCAACAGCTCGACGTCTTTTATCAAACAACCATCCTGACCAAATGAACCAAGTGACCATCAATGCTGCAACGACGAGCATAAGTCCGAGCACCATTGGATATCCGTTTGCGTGTTCAAGTTCGGGCATGTGCTTGAAGTTCATGCCGTAGACACCGGCGATGAAATTTAGAGGGAGAAAGATAGTTGAGAACATCGTTAAGACTTTAAAGATCTGGTTCATCTTGTAATTCATTTGCGAGTGATACGTTTCAAGAAGCACGCTCGATAATTCCGTGTAAATTGAAATGCCGTCAGCGACCTGCTGAATGTGATCGTTTAAGTCGGTGAGGTAAATGCGCGAATTTTCAGCGAAGACGGAGCCTTCGACTTGAATTTTGCTCATCATATCTCGAACGGGCAGAACGTTCTTTCGTAAGAACAGAATCTCTCGGCGAAGTTCGTGAATGCGTTCGATATGATCATTGCGTGCGCCAAGCCTGAGTTCTTCTTCGAGCGCTTCGATCTTATCACCAATGTGATCGACGATCTGATAGTAGCCATCGACGATGGCATCTAAAAGCATGTAAGCAAGGTAATCAGCGCCACGCATCCGAACGCGGCCAACACTTTTTGTTATGCGATCACGAATAACTTGGAACACATCCCCTGGGCGTTCTTGAAACGATAAAACTGTGTTGCCCTTTAGGATGATACTCACGTGCTCTTGTTGAAGTGTGCGCGGATCGCCTGCGAGATAGAGCATTTTAATTGAAAAGAAGTAGTAGCCAGGAAACGAAACAAAACTCGGGCGTTGATTCGTGTTTACTAAATCTTCCTGCGTAAGAGGGTGAACGTCGAAAATTTGAGAGATCTGTTTCACCAGCGCAACATCGTGAATACCTTCAACGTCGACCCAATTTGTTTTCTGGTCAGGTGAGAGTGAGCGAAGAACGGCGTCTATCTTTGGCGCTTCGATCTTTAGTGTTTCGTTGAGAGTTTCTGCGCAGTACGTGTGAACGGAGACGTAGGGTTTGAAGTCGGGAATATCACCAATGTGAATTGGAGTGCCTGGCGGAAGAAGGGATTTCTTCTGCGTGTTTTTGAAGAGTTGAACTCTCCGGCGGACTTTTTTTAACTTCGCCCGTGTAACCATTCGTCGTTGTCCCACTCGTCGGTTAAGTCCTTGAAGCGGATCGGCATTCGACCTCTCCAGCTTTAGGAAAAACACCTGTTCGGAGAGCCGTTGATGAGTCCTTCGCTCCTTTTTCATAATTTTTCCGACTTAATCGTCGAATAAATTGCCTGATTTTTCGCCGTAGCTACGGACTCAACAACGGCTCTCCGAACAGGTGTTTTTCCTAAAGCTGGAGAGGTCGAATGCCGATCCGC